>CAVDGK010000011.1:0-21412 GCA_963607995.1 Oscillospiraceae bacterium
TGACGGTTCTGTAGATCCGGCCCGCGATATTGAAACCATCAATCTTGAGCTGATCTTTGCTGATATTGAGGTCCTTGACAGAAGAATCGCCCGCACCGGTAAGGCGGCTCGCTCCGGTGCTGATAAGGCAGCGGCCGGTCAGGTAAAGGTTCTTGAAAAGATAAAAGCTTACCTTGAGGAAGGCAAGATGGCTATTACCATGCCGCCTTTTGAAAACGAAGATGATGAGGCTTTCCGCAAGAGTCTGACTCTTCTGACGGATAAGCCTGTTATCTTTGCTGCCAATGTAGCTGATGAAGATTTGGCAGATGATGGAGCTTCTAATGAATACGTTGCAGCTGTCAGAAAGATCGCAGAAGAGCAGCACAGCGAGGTTTTTGTTATTTCGGCTCAGATCGAAGAGGAAATCTCTGAACTTGATGAAGATGAAACAAAAGAATTCCTGGAGGATCTGGGAATTGAAAAGACCGGCCTTGAAAAGCTGATCAATGCCAGCTACAAAATTCTGGGCCTTATGTCTTATCTGACCACAGGTGAAGATGAAACAAGAGCCTGGACCATTCCGGTAGGATGCAAGGCTCCTCAGGCAGCCGGAAAGATCCATACGGATTTTGAAAGAGGCTTTATCAAAGCTGAAGTTATTAACTATCAGCAGCTTCTGGATTGTGGTTCCTATGCGGCAGCCCGTGAGAAAGGTCTGATCCGTATTGAAGGAAAGGAATATATCGTTCAGGATGGCGATGTCATTCTCTTCCGCTTTAATGTATAAGCAGAAATAGGATTGGACTAAAATATGGATTATCAGATTAATTTTCCTCATCTTGGAATTTCTCTTGAAAATGTCATTAAGAATTTCAAGATCGGAAATTTCACGGTTGCTATGTATGGTGTCATGATCGCCCTGGCCCTGCTGGCAGCCCTGACTATGGTCAGAGTAAGAGCTAAGCAGACAGGACAGAGTGAGGATGATTATTTTACCCTTTTTATTGTTCTGATCATTTTCGGCTTTCTCGGTGCACGGCTTTATTATGTGCTTTTTTCATGGGATTATTATGGTAAGCATCTGAATGAACTTCTGGATTTCAGAGGCGGCGGTCTTGCCATCTACGGCGGTCTCATTGCAGGAACGATTGCCATTATTATTTTCTGCAAAAAAAAGAAAATGAATGTCTTTACCATTCTGGATACCGTTGTTATGGGTGTTGCTTTGGGACAGATTATTGGTCGCTGGGGCAACTTCTTTAACCGTGAAGCTTTCGGTAGTTATACAGATAGCCTTTTTGCCATGCAGCTGCCAGTTTCGGCTGTGAGACAGAACGAGATTACCCAGGAAATGTGGGATCATGTTCAGACGATTAACGGTATTCAGTTTATTCAGGTTCATCCAACCTTCCTTTATGAAGGTATGTGGAATCTGGGACTTCTGATTCTCCTTTATATTTTCCGTAATAGAACGAAATTTAAGGGAGAAACATTTTTCCGCTATCTGATTGGATATGGAATCGGGCGTTTTTGGATTGAGTCATTAAGAACGGATCAGCTGCAGATCGGCGATACCGGAATACCTATTTCTATGGTAGTATCGGGAACAGCTGTGGTAGTTTCTCTGATCTGCGTTATCATTGGAAGACGAAGAAATGCAGAAAATTTTGCGGTAAATGCGACTGCTGCAAATAATGCGGGTTCAGAACAGGTACAGGATGATACAAAAGAGGAAAACTCTGGAAAAATCGAAAGTGCCCATAACACAGAAGAAGTGAATGCAGAAGATAAGCAAGATGCACTGGATTCTGATGGAAAGCATAATTAAATAATAAGAATAATGATACAAAGTAAGGATTGCCTTAAAAAGGCAGTCCTTTTTTTGATTTTAAGCTTCGTATTTGGTTGGTGCAAAACACGAATATCCTTGATTACGATAATCATCTTTATATTTACAGATTACGGACCTTGCCGGGCAATGAAACTCACTTCAGGTTCTTATTTTAAGTGACTCTTTATCTGTATGAGGGTTGTATTTTACCCTTTGGTGGTGTAAACTAATCCATAAGTGGCGGGAAATGGGTCAAAATGTCACGAAATGGAGTAAAAACGTGTTTCTTCACACCTATGAACATTCGATAGACGCTAAGGGGAGATTGATTATTCCTTCCAAGTATCGCGATGATATCGGTACACAGCCGGTCGTTGTGACACGGGGCTGGGATGCCAATCTGGTTGTCTATACGCTGAAAGCGTGGGAAGAATACGTACAGTCGTGGCTGGAACTTCCCGGAAGCGATCCGAAGGTAAGAAAGTACAGACGATATGTGGCAACCAATGCTGAACAGTGCGAACTGGATAAGCAGGGACGTATCCTGATCTCACAGGAACTTCGGGACCATGCCGGTCTTGAAAAAGATGTGGTGATCAGCGGCAACCTGACGAATTTTGAAATCTGGACACCTGAAAAATGGAAAGAAGCCAGTGATTTTGGCGATGATGAAACCATTGCACAGGAAATTGGTCAGCTAAATGCCCGCATCTAAAATCTATTGAAAAAAAGGGAATAAGATGGAATTTGCACACAAATCAGTACTTCTTAAGGAAACAGTAGATAGCCTCAATATTAAAGAAGATGGCATTTATGTTGACGGAACCCTTGGGGGTGGCGGTCATTCAGAAGAAATTTTGAAAAGACTGGGCCCGGCGGGACGTCTCATCGGAATTGACCGGGATGAAGAAGCCCTGAACGCTGCCAGTGAGCGGCTGAAAAATTATGGACATAAATTTCAGGCTGTTCATAGTAATTACGGCGATATGCCTGAAGTTTTGAAAACGCTTGGCCTTAGGAAGGTCGACGGAATCGTGTTGGATCTGGGAGTCTCATCCTATCAGCTGGATAATGCGGAAAGAGGGTTTTCGTATATGGCTGATGCTCCCTTGGATATGCGAATGGATCAAACACAGTCTATGACAGCTTATGACATTGTCAATGACTACAGCGAATATGATCTTACCCGTATTATCCGGGAATATGGAGAAGACAAATGTGCCCGCAGTATTGCATCGCACATTGTGGAAGCAAGGAATGTAAAGCCTGTCTCTACGACTGGGGAGTTGGTAGAGATTATTAGGCATTCGATTCCCATGAAACTTCAAAAGTCCGGCGGTCACCCGGCTAAGCGTACATTTCAGGCAATTCGCATCGAATTAAATCAGGAACTGACAGTGTTGCGTGATTGCATTGACAGCCTTATCGATAGTCTGGAAGAAAATGGAAGATTGAGTATTATTACTTTCCATTCCCTGGAGGATCGCATCGTTAAAGAAGCCTTCAGACGCAATGAAAAGCCGTGTACCTGTCCGCCTTCTTTCCCTGTTTGCGTGTGCGGAAAGAAATCCAAGGGACATGTTGTGACACGAAAACCCATTCTTCCCAGCGAAGAAGAAATGCAGGAAAACAGCCGCTCGAAAAGCGCTAAGCTGAGGGTATTTGAACGCTTAACGGAACAATAATAAAATGGCAAACAGAAACAGAACGAAAAATGCATATCGTTATAAATACCAGATGCCGGTGTCGGGAAGTGAAGCCCTTCAGCCGGTTATTGTTCCGCGTCGTGAAAAAAGAGAACACGTCAGACGAAGAGAAGAAGTAAAGGCATCCAAAAAGGTTAGTGCGCAGGTACGGGCAAACAGAAACCGTGCTCAGGCCATGAACCGGGGTTTTGTTATTTTTCTACTACTGACTTCCATTTTGTGTGTAGCTATGTGTATCCATTATCTTAAGCTTCGCTCAACGCTAACCTCACAGATTGAAGCTAATAGCAAACTGGAATCGCAGCTGACAACTTTAAAGAGTGAAAATGATGCTCTTTATGAAAATGTAACAAACAATGTGGATTTAAATTATATTCGGGATTATGCCATCAATAATCTTGGTATGAAATATGCCACGGAAGATCAGGTTATCTGGTATAATACGGAAGGCAGTGAATACGTCAGACAGTATCAGGACGTTCCATCCGGCAAATAAAGCCAGAGGATAATACGTAAGGAATCGGTCATGGCAAAAAAAAATAATGCGCTTTCAAAAAAAGAAGAGCGCAAAATGAATACGAAGATGAGGAAAAAATTGGCAGGATTATTTTTAATAATCGTGCTAATTTTGATTTTTCTTGCTTTCGCTATTTCCTGGATCCAGGCACGGGATGGAGACAAATATGCCCGCCAGGTTTTATCCCAGTCACAAAGCAGTTACGGCAGTACCACACTTCCTTTTAAAAGAGGCGATATTGTGGATGCCAATGGCATTACCCTGGCCACCAGTGAAAAACGCTATAATGTCATTCTGGACTGCAAGGTTGTTAATTCTGATGAAGATTATATCGAACCCACCATTAAGGCTTTAAAAGAAGTTCTTGACGTGGATGAAGAAACAATCCGTAATCTTTTGGAAGATGAAACGACAAAAGATTCCCAGTATCAGGTGATCCTCAAGAATATCACTATTGAGCAGAAGCAGGAATTTACAGATTACAAAACCGTTTCGGATGATGAAAAGGATTCCATGTCCAAGGCGGAGATTACTGAGAAAAATAATATCAAAGGTGTCTGGTTCGAAGAAAATTATGTTCGGATTTATCCCCAGGGGTCTTTAGCTTGCGACGTGATCGGCTTTACCAATGGTGATAATACGGCTGATTGGGGTATTGAAGGCTATTATACCAATACGCTTAATGGTGTAGATGGCCGAAAATATGGCTATTGGGATGACGATGAGATCACTCAGACTATTGTTGAGCCTCAGGATGGCCAGTCTGTTACCACTACCATCGATGTTAATATTCAGAAAATCGTTGAAGACCGTATTGAAGAATTTGAAACTATGTACGGCTCTAATGAATATCGTTCTGATGGAGCGGCAGCCAATGTTGGCGTCATTGTTATGAACCCAAATAATGGAGAAATTCTGGCAATGGCCAGTTCGGATCCTTATGACCTGAATAATCCCCGAGATCTTTCTTCTTATTACAGTGAAGAGCAGATTTCAAACATGACTTCAGATGAGCAGCTGGAGGCTCTGCAGAATCTTTGGCGAAATTTCTGCATTTCCGATGCTTATGAACCGGGATCAGTCTTCAAACCGGTGGTTATGAGCGCAGCTTATCAGTCCGGTGTGCTGACTGGCAATGAAACTTTTACCTGCGATGGTGGTGAAGAAGTGGCCGGAACCTATATCCGCTGTGCAGAGGAAGAAGGACATGGCCTGGAGACA
This sequence comes from Oscillospiraceae bacterium, assembly GCA_963607995.1. GTDB lineage: Bacteria > Bacillota > Clostridia > Lachnospirales > Lachnospiraceae > Chordicoccus. The sequence goes on from CAVDGK010000011.1 coordinate 5,258, forward strand.
AACAAGGATATTATAAAAAATTCCTGCAATGATGGAATGATGCATATTGGATCTCTTCTGGGAGTGAATGCCTTCTGCGAATATCAGAAGCTTTTTAATTTCGGTTCAAGAACCGGAATTGATCTGTCCGGTGAGGCTTCTGGTATCCTTTACAAAGCAGACTCCATGGGAGAAGTTGATTTGGCTACATCATCTTTCGGTCAGGGCTTTACCTGCACCATGATCCAGGAAGCGGCGGCCATTGCATCTGTTATTAATGGAGGCAATTATTACCAGCCTCATGTTATTTCGAAGATAACCAGTTCGGATGGCACGGTAACCAAGGAAATTGAACCCACATTGCTTAAGCAGACGATTTCCAGCGAGGTTTCAGATACTCTGCGGTCTTATATGAAGGCTGCTGTTGATGAAGGAACCTGTGTATACAGCAAGGTTAATGGTTATTCCATGGGCGGTAAATCCGGTACAGCCCAGAAATTACCAAGAGGAAATGGCAAGTATTTGGTATCCTTTATCGGTTTTGCACCCTATGATGATCCTCAAGTGCTTATTTATGTGGTTGTAGACGAACCCAATGTGGCTAACGAGGATGACAACCGCTTTCCACAGTGGATAGCCAAAGATATTTTAAACCAGGTTCTTCCTTATATGAATATTTATCCGGATGAGGAGCTCGTGGAAGAAAATCCTGATCTGGCTGAACCGAATAAATCCACAGATCTGACGGCTTCTCCGGAGACAGATGAGGTAGGCGATACCAACGTACCCACCCTTCAGGAAACGACGGATGTCAGCAATGAAAATCCAAATGGCGGCAATAATGCCCAGTCGGAAGGTTATACAAATGAAGATGCCGGCATCACGGATTAGACACAAAAAAGGTGCATGATAGCTAAACATGGAAATGTTTTGGCTGCGCTGAAAGAAAATAGAGTGCAACAAAGATTGAAAGAAGTTTTGAGGAGAGAGAAAAATGACAATTGATTGGACAGCCATCGTCCCGGCGTTTATTGCTTTTGCGGTTAGTGCGGTCTTTGGACCGATTTTGATTCCTATTTTGACGAAGATGAAAATGGATCAGACGGAGAGAAAAGAAGGTGTTCAGTCCCACTTGAAAAAGGCCGGAACTCCCACCATGGGTGGTATCATGATTCTTTTAGGCATCGTGGTCAGCTCTCTTTTCTTTATCGGACGTTATCCGGACATTGGACCGGTACTTTTCCTGACGCTTGCTTTTGGTCTTATCGGTTTTCTGGATGATTATCTTAAAGTTGTTAAGAGAAAATCAGATGGTCTTCTGCCTAAGCAGAAAATGCTGCTTCAGATTATTGTCACAGTGGTTTTCTATTTTTACATGGTTCATTTGAATGGCATTGATCTTACATTGCGGATTCCCTTTACAGGGGGCAAAATGCTGGATATCGGACTTTGGGCTATTCCGCTGATGTTTATAGCAATTATCGGTACTGTTAACGGAACCAATTTCACTGATGGCGTGGACGGTCTTGCTTCATCCGTAACTGTCGTAGTGGCCATTTTCTTTACTGTCAGCTCCCTGCTCCTTAATGCAGGAGTAGCCCCTATCGGTGCAGCCTGTGCCGGCGCTTTAATGGGATTTCTGCTTTATAATGCTTTCCCTGCAAAGATTTTTATGGGCGATACCGGTTCGCTGGCGCTGGGCGGTTTTGTTTCAGCTATGGCTTATATGATGCACATGCCTCTCTACATTATCATAGTTGGCCTTATTTATCTGGTTGAGGTTTTATCTGTTATCCTCCAGGTAACCTATTTTAAAAAGACTCATGGAAAGAGACTTTTTAAAATGGCTCCTATCCATCATCATTTTGAATTAAGCGGCTGGTCGGAAACCAGAGTTGTTACTATTTTTACCATTGTAACGATTCTTTTATGCTTCCTTGGTTTGCTGGCACTTTAAAAAATGGAGAATATTATGGAATTAAAAAATAAAAAAATTCTGGTCTATGGATCCGGAAAAAGCGGACAAGGTGCCGCTGCTTTACTTGAAAAAATCGGTGCTCACCCTTTTATTTATGATGATAATATGGGCCCGCTGCCTTCCCTTGGAGATGTGGATGGAGCCGTGCTCAGCCCGGGAGTTCCTACAGATATACCGAACGTTCTTGCCATGAAAGAGGCAAATATCCCGGTAATCGGTGAAGTGGAGCTGGCTTATTTAACAGGCAAAGGAACCGTCCTTGCTATCACAGGTACAAATGGAAAGACGACCACGACATCCCTTGTAGGTGAAATTATGCATGCGGCAAGAGAATCCGTTTTTGTAGTGGGAAATATCGGAACGCCTTACACATCGGTTTCATTGGAGACAAAGGAAGACAGTGTGATCGTGGCAGAAATTTCCAGCTTTCAGCTTGAAACGGCCGTAACCTTCCATCCTGCGGTCAGTGCTATCCTTAACATTACAGAGGATCATTTAAATCGCCATCATACTATGGAAGAATATATCCGTGTGAAAGAGAGTATTACAAAAAATCAGACAAAGAGTGACGTATGCGTGCTCAATTATGAAGATGAAGTGCTCAGAAATTTTGGTGAAAGATGCCCGGCATCCGTTATTTATTTCTCTAGTGTACGCACGCTTAATGATGGCCTTTATCTTGATGGTGATGATATTATCTGGGCAAAAAATGGTGAAAAAATCCATGTTCTTAACGTTAATGATCTTAATCTAATCGGTGTTCATAATTATGAAAATGTGATGGCAGGCATTGCTATCGCATGCTCAGCCGGTGTTCCAATGGAAGTGGCTGTGAAAGCGGCCTGTGCCTTTACGGCAGTTGAGCACCGCATCGAATATGTAGGCAGTAAAAACGGTGTTGTCTGGTACAATGACTCAAAGGGAACAAATCCTGATGCAGCTATTAAAGGCATCGAAGCTATGAAATGGCCTACCCTTCTTATTGGCGGCGGTTACGACAAAGGTTCGGACTATCGTCCTTGGATTCAGGCTTTTGATGGCAAGGTTAAATATCTTGTTCTTGAAGGCAAGACCCGGTTCGATATTGAAAAGGCTGCTCTTGAATGCGGTTTTCCGAAAGATCGTATTATTATGAAAGAAAATATGACGGAAGCTATGGACTTCTGTGCTTCCCATGCTGAAAACGGAGATGCGGTTCTTCTTTCTCCCGCCTGCGCAAGTTGGGGTGAATTCCCGAACTACGAAGTCAGAGGCCGGGAATTTAAAGAATATTTCCATCGACTTTAAAAAGATGCTATGAAGAAGATGATGTCAGACGAGATAAGAGTGAAAAAACGCAGGAAAGCCACTATTATTCTCTCATCCATAGCACTTATAATCGTTGCATTTCTCATGATCGTTCTTTTGTTTCGCGTAAAGAATGTAGAGATAACGGGAAATCATCATATGACGGACGAAGAGGTCGAAAGTCGGGTTATGAACGGTCCGCTGACGGGAAACACTCTTTATATGATGCTTTTTAAACGAAATCCGGATTTTTCTGATAATGCCTTTATCGATCATGTGAATGTTGAATATGTGGATCGCAACAGTATTCATATTAAAGTGACAGAAAAAGCTCTGGTGGGGTACGTTGAATATGACGGATCCTATTGGTATTTTGATAAAGATGGGAAAATTCTGGTAAATTCGTCAGAACCGGAAAGCGGGGATGGCGAAGATTCATCAGAAGAGTCAGATGCGGCAGAAACTTATTATATTCCTTTGGTGAAAGGTCTTTCCGTCACGTCAGCTGCTATAGGAGATGTACTTAATGTTTCGAATCCTGGTGTCTTTACCACTCTTAATTCCCTGATCGAGGTGATCAATAAAAGAAATATTGATCCGGATTATGTGGAATTTAAGGAAGATGGAACTATGACCATGAAGGTGGGAAATATTTTCGTTCTTCTTGGAAAAGATGAGCATCTGGAAGAAAAACTGGAGGAACTGTCCGGTATTCTTCCTAAAGCAGAAGGCCTGTCTGGTACCCTTCATCTGGAGAATTTTGACGGCTCCCAAAGCCGCATTATTTTTGACAAGGATGAGTAAGTTCCGGAATGAAAGATAAACATTTATTTTGATCATAAAATAGTTCTGCTTCAGAATAATGAGGTTGACTGATCTATTTTTTTACTATTTATGTCAGAGCAAAAAAGTGTCTATACACTTTGAAAAACGAGGTCGGTTAAATTTAAATCAGATGCAAAAAAAACTTGCGGAATACAAAAGAAGCTAATAATATGTATGATGTATATGTACTTATCTGGGGAGAATAGTACAGGGGTATAGTTCACATAGAAAATAATTAATGTTAGGGTTAAAAGGAGGCTTTACTTTGTTAGAAATTACATCCAATGAAATGGAAGCGGCAGCAAAGATTATCGTTGTCGGTGTAGGCGGTGCTGGAAATAATGCCGTCAACAGAATGGTAGATGAAGCAATCGGCGGTGTTGAATTCGTCGGTATCAATACAGATAAGCAGGCACTTGCACTGTGCAAGGCTCCCACCGTTATTCAGGTTGGTGAAAAAGTAACAAAGGGCCTTGGTGCCGGTGCCAAACCGGAAATCGGTGAGCAGGCAGCAGAAGAAAGCTCAGAAGAAATCAGACAGGTCCTGACAGGGGCAGATATGGTATTCGTTACTTGTGGTATGGGCGGCGGTACCGGTACAGGCGGTGCTCCTGTTGTTGCACAGATTGCAAAGGAAATGGGATGCCTGACCGTTGGCGTCGTTACAAAGCCTTTCCGTTTTGAGGCCCGTACCCGTATGAACAATGCTCTGGAAGGCATTGAAAAGCTGAAAGAAAACGTGGATACACTGATCGTTATCCCTAATGATAAACTTCTGGAGATTGTTGATCGTCGTACAACCATGCCGGAAGCTCTGAAGAAGGCTGATGAAGTTCTTCAGCAGGCTGTCCAGGGTATTACAGACCTTATCAATGTTCCGGCTCTTATTAACCTTGACTTTGCTGATGTTAAGACCGTTATGACAAATGGTGGTGTGGCTCATATCGGTATCGGTGAATCAAAGGGCGATGACAAGGCTCTTGAAGCTGTTCAGCAGGCTGTCGGTTCTCCGCTTCTTGAAACAACCATCAATGGTGCAAAGAATGTTATCATCAATATCCGTGGTGATATTTCTCTTATGGACGCTAATGATGCAGCATCCTATGTACAGGATCTGACAGGTGAAGATGCCAATATTATCTTTGGTGCCATGTATGATGATTCAGAAGTTGATTACTGCCGCATCACTGTTATGGCTACAGGTCTTACAGATAATAGCAATCCGAGAGCTACAAAGAAGACAACAGGCAGTCTCTTCCAGAATACAAATAATACCGGACGCACCATTGTTCGCCAGAACTACACAAGCCAGACGGCTCCGGTAGCAGAGAAGGCTCCGTTGAATCTTCAGCAGCCAACTCTTAATTCCACTGTCCAGAAGAAGGATATCCAGATTCCGGATTTCCTGAGAAATAGGAAATAATAGCTTATGAAGTGCCCATTTTGCGGACATGAAAATACCCGCGTTATTGATTCCCGTCCGGTGGATGACCATTCGGCTATCCGTCGGAGACGGTTATGCGATGAATGTGGGAAAAGATTTACATCCTATGAAAAGGCTGAAACCATTCCTTTTATGGTTGTTAAGAAAGACGAAACGCGGGAAGTTTTTGATCGTAACAAGATTGAGGCCGGTGTTTTGAGAGCCTGTCATAAAAGACCGGTTTCGGTAGATCAGGTTCGAGAACTTGTAGATGGAGTGGAAAATGATGTCTATAATGAGGGCGAACGGGAAGTTCAAAGCAGTCATATTGGCGAGCTTGTTATGAGTCGAATTGAAAAACTTGATCCCGTGGCTTATGTTCGCTTTGCCAGCGTTTACCGTGAATTTAAGGATGTTAATACCTTTATGGATGAGCTGAAACGTTTTATCCAGTAGAAAAGGAAATAATAAGTCTTTTTGAAGCCTGAAATATGTAAGTTCTTAAGGAGACTTATGGATGACTCTTTATAATTAAAATTTAAAGTGTTGAATAAGACGCAATATGTTATAATCAAGGCATATATGCGTCTTTTTCTATGGAGGATATTTATATGAAGAGAGTACTGCTTAAACTGAGCGGCGAAGCTCTGGCAGGAGAAAAACATGTAGGATTTGATGAAGCAACTGTTATCGGTGTGGCTAAACAGGTAAAAACCCTGGTGGATGAAGGTGTTGAGGTCGGTATCGTTATCGGTGGCGGCAACTTCTGGAGAGGCCGCAGTTCTGAAAATATCGATCGGACTAAAGCAGACCAGATCGGTATGCTGGCTACCATTATGAACTGTCTTTATGTTTCTGAAATTTTCCGTTCACAGGGCATGAAGACTGGTATTCTCACACCGTTTACAGTGGGCGCTTTTACAGATCTTTTTTCTAAAGATAAAGTAAATGAAGGTTTTGCAGAGAAGAAAGTTCTTTTCTTTGCCGGTGGCACGGGCCATCCTTATTTCTCAACAGATACGGCTACCGTGCTCAGAGCCATTGAGATCGAAGCAGAGGAAATCCTTCTGGCAAAATCTATTGATGGTGTCTATGATTCGGATCCGAAAAAGAATCCTAACGCCAAAAAGTTTGAATCCATCTCCATCAAGGAAGTGGTTGAAAAGGGTCTTGGTGTTGTGGATGGAGCAGCAGCTGTACTGGCTATGGAAAACCATATGCCTATGCGTGTCTTCTTCCTTGGCGATGAGGACAGCATTGTCAAAGCTGCCCGAGGAGAAAATAACGGTACCATCGTAACGGTATAATTGAAAGGAGAATAAAATGAGCGAAAAGATTCAGGTTTATGAAGATAAAATGGAGAAAACTTTAAATAATCTCCATACCGAACTGCAGGCTATTCGTGCCGGACGTGCCAACCCCCACGTTCTGGATAAGATTGAAGTTGATTATTATGGTTCGCCTATGGGCATTCAGCAGGTGGCAAACGTATCCGTTCCGGAAGCCCGTATTATCCAGATTACACCCTGGGAAGGCAAGATGGTAAAAGAAATTATTAAAGCCATTCAGATGTCTGACCTTGGTCTTAATCCTATGGACGATGGAAAAAATATCCGTCTTATCTTCCCGGAACTGACAGAAGAGAGACGTAAGCAGCTGGTTAAGGAAGTAAAAAAGACCGGTGAGGATGCTAAGGTTGCTGTCCGCAATATCCGTCGTGATGGCAATGATTTCTTAAAGAAAATGAAAAAGCAGGATGGCGTTTCTGAAGATGAGGTTGTTGAACTGGAAGAAGAACTGACCAAGATTTCTGATAAATACGTCAAAAAGGTTGATGTGGCAGTTGAAGAGAAATCCAAGGAGATCATGACGGTTTGAGAAAGATTGCGATTCTTGGATCTACGGGATCCATTGGCCGTCAGGCTCTGGATGTGGCCCGTCTTCATCCGGATCAGTTTGAGATCAGAGCTCTTTCCTGTCTGAAAAGCATTGACCTTCTGGAAAAACAGATTCGTGAGTTTCATCCTGTTGTTGCAGCCGTTTATGATGAGACAGGGGCAAGAGAACTGGAAAAAAGAATAAGTGATCTTGCTATTCCTGTATTGTCCGGTATGGAAGGGCTTCTTGCACTGTCTACGGAAAGCGGTGCAGATACCTTATTGACAGCCTTAGTTGGCATGATCGGTATTCAGCCGACAGTGGCGGCTATCAATGCAGGCCTCGATATTGCACTTGCAAATAAAGAAACCCTTGTAACCGCCGGTCATATTATTATGCCTCTGGCGAAAGAAAAGGGTATCCATATCCTTCCGGTGGATTCGGAACATTCAGCTATCTTCCAGTCACTTCAGGGGAAGGGAGATTCAAAAGTTCGCCGTATTCTTCTTACGGCATCAGGTGGTCCCTTCTTTGAATATACGCCTGATGAACTGGAAAATGTAACGGCAGCAGATGCATTAAAGCATCCAACCTGGACGATGGGGCCGAAGATTACCATTGATTCGGCTTCCATGGTTAATAAAGGCCTTGAAGTTATTGAGGCTCACTGGCTTTTTGATGTATCGCCGAAGCAGATTGAGGTTATCATCCAGAGAGAGAGTCTCCTTCATTCGGCTGTTGAATATGAAGACGGATCCATTATCGGTCAGTTTGGACCTTCCGATATGCGGATTGCCATTCAGTATGCCTTAACATGGCCGAACCATGAGGTGTCACCTGTAACGCCCCTTGACTTTACCAAGCTTACAGCCATGCACTTTGCCCAGCCAAGAAATGATCTTTTCCTTGGGCTTCCTTTTGCCTATCGGGCTATGGATGAGGGGGGTTCCATGCCGACGGTTTATAACGCGGCAAATGAATGGGCAAATTTAAGATTTCGTAATGGCATGATCAAATTTAAAGAGATTTATGGCATTATTGAGGAATGCATGGATGCTCATAAGGTAATGGCTGATCCATCTGTTGAAGATATTCTTATGGTGGAAAAGGAACTGGATCAGAAACTTGATGAAAAATACGGATTCTGATGCAGAACCCTAAAAATGCAGATGTACGTGCAACTGCGAAAGTTTTTATGTATGAAAGGCAGTAAATAATGTTTTGGACAAGACTGATCAGTGGAATTGTTTTGATCGCTGCGGCCCTTGTGTCAATCTGTTTGGGCGGATTCGTTCTGATGGCTGTTCTGCTCCTTCTTTCTCTTGTAGGAATGCGGGAGTATTATAAGGCAGTGGGACTGACGAAAGATAAGATCACAAGTATGGAATGGATCGCCTATATTGGAGCAGTTATTTATTATTTAAGCATGCTTCAGTGGATCGAAGCCTATAGCTTTCTTGTGATTGCAGCCGTTTTTCTGGCAATGATGGTACTTTATGTCATAACTTTTCCACATTATCAGAGCAAAGAAGTGGCAGCATATTTCTTTGGATTTTTCTATGTAGCTGTAATGCTGGGCTTTATCCTATTGACCCAGATGCGGTGGATGGGCAGTGTTGAGGTCTGGCTGATATTTTTGTCATCCTGGGGTTCCGATACGCTGGCTTATTGTACGGGATCTCTCTTTGGCAGACATAAAATGACGCCTGTACTGAGCCCAAAAAAGTCCATTGAAGGTGCGGTCGGCGGTGTGGCAGGCGCAGCTCTTCTAACTATGATCTATGCCATTGTCTTTGATCAGGATGTATTGGTTTATACCCTTACAGTGGCGATTGCGGCTATTATTTCCATATTTGGTGATCTTGCCGCATCGGCTGTTAAACGTCAGAACAATATTAAGGATTATGGAAAGCTGATTCCGGGACACGGTGGTGTACTGGATCGTTTCGACAGTGTGATTTTTACGGCTCCGGTCATCTATTTCTGCTGTATGCTTTTCCTGGGTTAAAGAAAGTATTTTTTAAATTATTTATGCGTTGGATTTTAGCTATTCTTATATTAGGAATTCTGATTTTCTTTCATGAACTTGGCCATTTCCTTCTGGCCAAGGTTAATGATGTGGAAGTTGAGGAGTTTTCCATTGGATTTGGCCCGCGCCTTGTGAGTTTTAAACCTCATAAGACGCGGTATTCTCTTAAATGCCTTCCTTTTGGCGGTTCCTGTCTGATGAAGGGGATGTTTGAAGATGATGAAGAAGATGAGGAAAATGACGATATAGATGATGAAGACAGAGAATCTATAACGGAAATATCTTCTTATCAAAGTAAAAAAGGTTCTTTTCAGAATGCATCCCTGGGGCAGAGAGCTGTCATTCTGGCAGCGGGACCTGTCTTTAATTTTATTCTGGCCTTCGTTGCAGCCATCGTCATCATGAGTACCGTCGGATACGATCCATCTGTTGTAACAAGCGTGGAAGAAGGTTCTGAGGCCCAGGAGGCCGGTTTAGGCGTTGGCGATAAGATTACGGAATTTAACGGTCACCAGATCGTTATCGGACGGGATATATCGGCTGTCATGACCTATGATGAACCTAAGGTGGGAGAAACCGTTTACCTTACCGTGGAAAGAAACGGCGAAGAGAAGAAGATTGCTTTTACGCCGGCTACAAAGGAAAAATACCGTTTGGGAATTTCTTACACCTTGTCAAATGAAACGGCTGAAATTACAGCTGTTACGGCCGGATCAGCATTTGCAGAAGCCGGTGTAGAGGTAGGAGATACCATCGTATCCATTAATGGAACAACCATTAAAACATCGCAGGATCTTTATGATTACATACAGGAACATCCTTTAAGCGATGAGACACTTGAGGTAACTTACCACCATGCCGGACGGGATCTGACGGCTTCCATTAAGCCTATCATGACCCAGTATATGGAAATTGGTTTTGATTATAATCTGGCCAGGGTTCAGACATCGTCTCTTGGTGTTATTAAATATAGCGCCTATGAGGTTTATTACTGGATCCGTTCCACCATTTCTTCTTTGAAAATGCTCTTTACAGGGGCTTTGACCATTAATGATCTTTCAGGACCTGTAGGAATCGTCAATATGGTGGGAGAGACCTATGAGGCAAGTAAGTCGGAGGGAGCTTTCATGACCCTTGCTAATCTGCTGAACCTTATTATTCTGCTTTCAGCAAATCTTGGGGTTATGAATCTTCTGCCCATTCCTGCGGTTGACGGCGGACGGCTTTTATTTGTTGTCATAGAAGCTGTACGGGGTAAACCAATGAGACGAGGTGTTGAAACAGCAGTGCAGCTTATAGCGGTAACGTTGCTTTTGCTTTTGATGCTTTATGTTCTGTATCATGATATATCGAAAATGTTTTGATTAAGAGCGATTTGCAAATGTGAAAAGATAATTGAGGGGAATTACTGGAAGGATTCTTTCACGTAAAATCCCCTCAAAATATAGATATTTAACCGTTGTATAAGTTGTTTGAAAAAAATTAAAAAATATTTTCAAAATATGCTTGACACTTATGAAATGATATAGTATGATACATCCTGTTGAGCGCGGAAGTGTCGGAATTGGCAGACGAGCAAGACTAAGGATCTTGTGGCAGCAATGTCGTGTGGGTTCAAGTCCCATCTTCCGCACTAGTAAAAAAGGAACAAGCATTTAGCTTGTTCCTTTTTTTGTTGGTGCGAAAACCCAGTAAATATGAGGCTTTTGGACATTTTCATAATAATGGCTTATTTACTGTAAAATATTGTTGTTTGGTAAAAATAATTCAAAATGTGCCACAAAATGTGGCAAAAAAAGGAGAACTTTTATGGACATCAGGATACGTATTGCAAGTGAAGAGGATGCAGAGGCTTTACTTTCTATTTATCGATATTATGTTGAAAATACAGCCATTACATTTGAGTGTCATGTGCCATCGGTTGAAGAGTTCAAGAGCCGGATAAGGCATACTTTGGAGAGATATCCTTATCTGGTAGCAGAAGAGGGTGAAAGGATCGTGGGATATGCCTATGCCTCTCCATTTAAGGCCAGAGAGGCCTATAACTGGTCCGTAGAGACATCGATCTATCTGGACCGCTATATTCGTGGCAAAGGCATCGGTACGAGGCTTTACAAGGCTTTAGAAGATGTTTTAAGGCAACAACACATAACCGGCCTTAATGCCTGCATTGCTTATCCGGAGATCGAGGATGAGTATCTAACCAGAAACAGTGCTCAGTATCATGCCCATCTTGGCTATCGGCTGGTAGGAGAGTTCCATCATTGTGCTTATAAATTTGACCGTTGGTATAATATGGTCTGGATGGAAAAGAAGCTGGTTGATGGAAATGAAAAGCCGCAGCCGCTTATCTGGTTTCCGGAACTTCAAAATCGATAATAAATAAAAGGAATCGAAATATGTCATCCAATTACAAAAAAATGTTATCAGATGGTGCACGGATATTTTCTTCAAAGGATCGAAGTATACAGGTTAAGCGCTTTGGAATTCCTTCGAATGAAGACTATTTCTATCCCGTATTTCTTGGAGAAGAATATAGAATTTCCCGCAATAATGGTTACTGTGAGATGTTTGACCAGGATGAAAACAAGTATATCCCTGCCAATTTTCATGCGGCCATGACACTTTATGATCTGATTTGTTTTTCTTCAGATCCTCTTATATTGTCTGGAAATTATACTTTTTTTGTTAATCTGACAAAGATACAGAGCGGGACTTCTTTTGCAGGCAAAGGCATTCTGGAAGATATGGGCGCCATTTTTGATCAGAAGTCCGATATCGAATTGAGAGAGGCCATGATAAAGATTGGCGGCCATGATTGGGGAAAAGGTGATGTATCCTGTGAAATTCCTGTATTTTCTTCCATAAATGCTGCTGTAAGTTTCTGGCACAGTGATGAGGATTTCCCTCCCTCATTAAAGATCTATACAGATGATCGTATTTTAAATTACATGCATTACGAAACCGTCTGGTATATGGTGGCTTTCGTGCTTGATAAGATTAAGGATGCTATGTCATAATTAAAAAAGCATGGAAAATTCGTAGAATTAATGCTGGTGAAATAGAGACTAAGACTTTGTCCATCCGGATATCAAATCAAGTTATTCTATGCTACAATAAGTTAGACGAACCTATCTAAAAAAGATTATTATACTCACGATAATGAGGGGGATTTTGTCGTGAAGAGCAGAATTAAAAAAAGAAAAATCGAAATCATAGTAGATTTATTTTTACTTATCTTTATCCCCATATTGGCAGGCGGTATCTATCAATATGGAAATGCAGAAAATCATCACGTAGAGTCCTTATCGGATGGCTGGTATCAGATAGTTGATGGAAAAAAGGAAAGCCTGTCCCTGCCGGCTAAGATTACAGCCGGAGAGGATGGTAAGATTTCCCTTTATCATGACAGTCTGACAGAGGAAGAAGCAGGGCAGGTCTTATCTGTCCAAAATGTTCAGGATGAGCTGCAGATTTCGGTAGGAAATCAGACTTTGTATGCTTATGAAAGTGTTCTTTTTGAGTGTAATGAACAGATGAAAGGGAAACTTTGGGCTGATGTTGTGCTTCCGGATGAAATTACCACGGAAACCATTTCTATCAATTATACCTGTGATGCCGGAGAGACTGTTTTTGTAGAGAGTCCCTATATAGGAAATATGCAGGGTATTATCAGTTTGCATATTCAGGATAATTGGTTTTCCATCTTCGTTATTGCAGGTATGTTTGCCTTGGGAATTATAACGATTCTAATCTTCTTATATGGAAGTTTCCATGGAATGAAGGATTTAAGGCTGTTGGATGTGGCGATCTTTTTAGTTGTATGTGCCATTTGGTGCGTGACGGATTCCTCCCTCTATCAGATGTATGGAGAAAATACAGGAGCCGGCAGTATTATTTCTTTCTATTGCTTCATGCTTCTGCCTATTCCAATGATTCATTTTATTCAAAATACCGGAAATATTAAGAAAAACAAAATACTGGATGTTTTCCTAGGCCTTTTCTATACTAATGCCGTAGTACAGGGATTAGCTCATGAGTATTTCAATCTTACTTTTGTGTCAATGCTGCCGGTAACCCATGTTCTTTTGTTTGTAGACATTCTTTCGGTCTTCTTTCTCCTCTGGAAGGAATATAAGAAGGACCAGGATGAACAGGTGAGAATCGCCATCATGGCTTTTGGAACCCTGGGAGGCAGCGGGCTCATTGCCTTGGTTCTTTATTGGATGCTTCAGATTCACTGGTATGAAGTTATTTTTCAGATTGGCATATTGATTGCCATGGGTATTATGAGTTGGGGGATTGTGCGTAAAATTACCGATGAAAAAAAGGTGCAGACAGAGGAAGCAATTTATGAACGCTTATCCAATGTAGATGGTCTGACGGGTCTAAAAAATAAAAAGGCTTTCGAAAAATATCTGATTATGGTCCAGAGCAAGGCCGAACAGCCTCGTGATACTATACTGGTTTATATTGATCTGGAAGGGGTGCGCGGAGCAAATGAAAATTATGGCAGTGCCGCAGGTGATGAGATGATCATTGCAGCCGCCCGGTGTATTAAGCGTACCTGTGATATTTTTGAAAAAAACATTCAGTGCTTTCGTGTCCATGGTGATGAATTTGCTGTGGTTCTTTTGCCGGGTATCAATAAGGAAGAGTGGGAGAGAAGACTGCAGAGAGAAGCAGAGCAATACAATCGCTTTGGTCATCACCAGATTCGCCTGGTTTGCGGATATGGCTACCTGGAAGGCATGAAGGGAAATATCAGAAACCTGAGCCAGTGGAAAGGTCATGCTGATGATAATTTAAGAAAAAATAAGGAGCAATAAGAAAAATGACGACTTATAATATGGATTTTCTCATTGCTGCAGTCATCATTGTAGGACTGATTATCATTCACTTTATGACACATAACAGCCCGGATGACATGAATGGCAAGATTTTTATTGTTCTTGCTTTTATGGGAATGGCAGATATTATATTTGAGCTGATCAGTTCTTATTATATCGATGGCGGAAGAGGCAGTTATGGTATAGAAGCTGAGTTTTTCACCACTGTATTTTATATGCTGCAGGTCATGCTTCCTTTTGCCCTGGTCATCTACACAGAATCCTTGAGAGAGACCAGCATGCTGTCTCCAGCTCGAATCTTTCGCTGGGGTATTCCGACGGCCGTTATGCTCTTTATTATTCTGACAAATACATTTACAGGAAAACTTTTTTATTTTGACCCATCTAAGGGTTATATAAAAGGTTCCTGGTATCTGCTGACATACATTTTTGCACTCATTAATGTTCTGCTGGCAATATTTATTGCAATCAGGGGACGAAAAGAGCTTAAAGGACGGAAAATAGGGGCTCTTATAGAGATTTTCATTCTTTGCACGGCTGGAATCCTGGTGCAGCTTAAATTAGGTTATCTTCTTACCACAGGATTTGGGTTAAGTCTTTGCATTATGGTAATGTTTTTCACCTTAAATAATCCTTATGCCAATACAGACAATTTAACCGGACTTTATGATAAAACCTATTTTAATCGTCAATGCAGGGAAATGATGGCTGCCAAACAACCATTTCACATCATAGAGATGGAGTTTTATCAGTTAAAACGTATCAATCAGGTGGCAGGCAGTCAATATGGAGATTATTTGATTCAGCAGGTTGCCGGGAAATTAAAAGATTTATATGGTAAAAGGGTTTTTCGAGTCAGCGGCAAAAGGTTTATTCTGCTGGTGGACAGCCTGAGGGAATATGAAGATTGTCTGGATCAAATGGAAGATATGTTTAATTCCATGCGACAGGTGGACGATACACAGATCGAGTTTCCGGTTATTCTGAGCGGTGTTATTAACGCAAATCGGATGAAATCACCGGAGGAAATCCAGGACTATACAGAATACTTGTGCTCTCTGGCTTCACGTTCCGGAAGGATGGAGCTGGTACAGGAAGATGAACAGACAAGAGAAGGTTTTGAATACAGTAAGAAGGTAGAAAAATTCCTCTATCAGGCTATAGATGAGGATCTTTTTGAAGTGTACTTCCAGCCAATCTATTCTTTGAAGGAAAAACAGTTCATGGCTGTGGAAGCTTTAAGTCGCCTTAATCATCCTGAATTGGGCTTTATTCCGCCGGATTTGTTTATTCGACTGGCAGAAAAGAACGGTCTGATCACAAAGATTACCAATTTACAGCTTCACAGAATATGCAGATTTTTGAAATCCCATCCGAATTTAATGAAAAAGATCAGGAATGTAAAGATCAATCTTTCACCTTTAGATCTTATGACAAAGGACAGCGGTCAGGATAAGATTGATATTATAAGGTTTTATGGAATTCCTTGTGAATGGTTCCAAATGGAGATTACAGAGACCGTAGCGACTAAATATCGGGAAAACCTGTTAAAGGCAGTGGAGGTCTTTGAAAAGGCGGGGATAGGGCTGTGTCTGGATGATTTTGGTTCCGGTTATGCTAATTTTAATACCGTTATGCAGTTGCCATTTAATGTAATTAAGCTGGATAAATCTTTGCTATTTAATATTAAAGAGGATCAGAAAACGTCAGCATTTTATAAAAGCATCGTGGACGCTTTCAAAAATATGGGCTACGATCTGGTGTCGGAAGGTGTTGAAACGAGGGATGAAATGGAACTGCTGGAAAAGTGGGGCGTGGACTATATCCAAGGCTATTATTACTCAAAACCTTTGCCAGCTCGGGAATTGATGGATTTCTTAAAAAATAACACAATTTGATGCTTAGC
>CAVDGK010000012.1:0-19630 GCA_963607995.1 Oscillospiraceae bacterium
GGCCAAGAGTGCCTGTCTGCAGTGCAAGATGTGTACGGACCTTTGTCCCCGTTATCTCATTGGACATCAGATTCGTCCAAATCTGATGATGCGTGGTTTGTGGCGTGAGCCTACAGTGACGGATAACGATGAGTATCTGGCACTTTTTGGTGAAGCTGTTAACTGTTGCAGCTGCGGTGTATGCGAGATGTTTGCATGTCCTATGGGACTTTCGCCTCGCCGGGTAAATGAGTATCTTAAGGCAGAGCTTCGGAACAGGGGTATTCAGGTTCCGAAAAATACAGAACCCCATGCCAGAGAATTTGTTCAGGAACGCAAGACACCGACAAATCGTCTGATTGCCCGTCTGGGCCTTAGCGAATATTATGGCAAACATCCTGCATCCTGTGAGGAACTGAATCCGGAAACGGTATTTATTCCATTCTCACAGCATATCGGGAAACCGGCTGTTCCGGTGAAAAAAGCGGGTGATAAGATCGTAAAGGGTGAGCTTCTGGCTGAGGCTGCCCAAGGCGGACTTTCCGTCAACATTCATTCCAGTGTAAACGGAGTGATTGAAGAAGTTAGAGAAAATGGCGCATATATAAGATGCGGAAAGGAGTGAGCATATGAAGCTGGCCATTGGTATGGTAGAGCTTAACAGCATTGCCAGAGGCATTGAGACCTGTGATTACATGGTCAAGGCGGCGCAGATTGAATTACTCCGCGCATCTTCCGTGTGTCCCGGAAAATACCTGATTCTTATAGGAGGAGAAACAGGTGATGTTAAAGCGGCTATGAAGGAAGGAGAAATTCGGGGAGGTGAGTGTGTTGTTGACACCTTACTTCTTCCAAATGTTCATCCATCTGTCATACCGGCTATGACAGGGACAACACAGGTAACAGAATATGGTGCTGTTGGTGTTCTTGAATTTTACTCTGTGGCATCAGCCATTACGGCTGCAGATGTGGCTGCCAAAGCGGCAAGTGTCACACTGATCGAGGTTCATATCGGTTATGCCATTGGAGGAAAAGGGTATGTAACCCTGACGGGAGATGTGGGCGCTGTTAAAGCTGCTGTTGAAGCTGCATCCCGTGAATGCGAGATGCTGGTTGGTACATCGGTTATTCCCCGTCCGTCAAAAACTTTGTTTTCATCATTATTATAAAGTGGCTTAAGACTCCATGGAGGGAGATTAAGCGAGGGTAGAGAAAGGAGATCATATGAGCGTATTTACTGAGAGTGTTTCGTCTTGGATACAAAACATTTCCATCAATTCCGTTATCATGATGATCATGATGATCTTTATGCTTGTCGGTGCAATCGATAAGATTCTTGGAAACAAAAAAGGTTATGGTGAGAAGTTTGAAGAAGGTTTTAATGCCATTGGCCCTCTGGCTCTTTCAATGGCCGGTGTTGTTGCTGCAGCTCCGGTGTTGGCAGAGATCTTAGGACCCATCATTAAGCCGATTTACAATTTCTTCGGTGCTGATTCATCTATGTTTGCAACAACACTTCTTGCCTGTGATATGGGTGGTTACCCCCTGGCTATGGAGCTGGCAGGTGACAATGTAGCTATCGGTAAATTTGCCGGCCTTATCCTCGGTACCATGATGGGCCCCACTATTGTTTTCACTATCCCGGTTGCCCTTGGCATCATTTCAAAGAAGGATCGTTCCTTCCTGGGTGCAGGTGTTCTTGCCGGTATGATCACTATTCCCATCGGCTGCGTTGTGGGTGGTATCGCCATGTCATCCATGACAGATTATAAGCTGAGTGTTCTGACCATTCTGCAGAACCTTATTCCGGTTATTATTATCGCAGCCCTGATCGTTATCGGTCTGTGGTTTGCTCCGGCAAAAATGATCAAAGGCTTTAACGTCTTTGGTATGGGCGTCACCATCGTTATCACTGCTTTCACAGCCATTGCTGTATTCGAACAGATTACAGGTATTATGTTCCCGCTTTTCGACGTTATGGCCACAGCTGATGAAACGACAGGACTGACACCTCTTGATAGCGGTCTTCTGACCTGCGGACAGATTGGTATCGTTCTTATCGGTGCGTTCCCCATGGTTGAATGGATTACACGGACTTTTGGCGGTGCTTTAAAGAAACTGGGCGGCGTTCTCGGTATCAACGAACAGGCTTCTGCCGGTATGGTAGCTAACCTTGCTAATAACATCGCTATGTTCAACATCATGGGCGATATGGATCCTAAAGGTAAGATCCTCAATGTTGCCTTCGCTGTATCAGCTGCTTTCGTCTTTGGCGATCACCTTGGATTTACAGCCGGTGTAGACCAGTCTATGGTTACTCCTGTTATCATTGGTAAGCTGGTAGCCGGTATTACGGCTCTGATTGTTGCCAATATCCTGGCTCCGAAGCTTCTGGATAAGATTAAACAGGCAGAGAGCTGATAAAGCTTAAAAAGGATCGGAAAGGAATTAATTAAAATGAATATTAGTGAAGAACTGATCCGAGAGATCATTACTAAAGTTGTAGAGCAGGCCGCTCAGGAACAGAAAAAGCCGGACTGTGGATTTGAAAAGACTATCGATCCCAGCGGTATCATCGGTATTAAGACATCTACAGTTAAGTGCGAACGTTTCAAACAGGACGGTGTAGCCCTCAAAGATGTGGTAACACTGGAAGAAGCTCCCAGAATGGGTTGCGGTGTTATGGAATTGGATCATACCAGCTTCGAGTGGACACTGACTTATGATGAATATGATATCGTTCTGGAAGGAACTCTTGAGATCGAAATCGATGGCAGAATCATCAGCGGCAATGCAGGTGATATTATCTACATTCCCAAGGGCAGCCATATTCATTTCCAGACAAAGGATAAATGCCGTTATATTTATACAGTTTATCCGGCAGACTGGGCTTAAGATGACGGTCTGAAGGTACAACTTTTCTTATGTGAAGGTTGAAAGTTTTGGTGAACACCTGATACTAAAAGATCAGTGTTAAAGAGAAACAATGAAAATGGGACTGCTTTTTCTTCGTAAGGGAAAGAGCAGTCCTTTCGCGTATTTAACGGGCTTTTTGATAAAAATAGCAATTGACTTGATATAGGCCCTTTGGTATAATCTTCAAGTCGTGTAAAAATCACATATGCGGATTTGTCCATCCGGTGCCTCTGGTTAAGGGTCTTGGACAACGGAAGCATGTGGCAGAAAAAACCAAAAAGGAGTTACAAAATGAGTGTTATTTCAATGAAGCAGCTGCTTGAAGCAGGCGTTCACTTCGGTCATCAGACAAGACGCTGGAATCCTAAGATGAAGCCGTACATCTACACAGAAAGAAACGGCATCTACATCATCGACCTTCAGAAATCTGTAGGTATGGTTGATGCAGCTTACAATGCTGTATCTGATGTTGTAGCAAAGGGTGGTTCTATTCTTTTTGTTGGTACAAAGAAGCAGGCTCAGGATACAATCGAAACAGAAGCTAAGCGTTGCGGTATGTACTATGTAAATGAAAGATGGCTCGGCGGTATGCTGACAAACTTCAAGACCATCAAGACTCGTATTGCCCGTCTTAAAGAAATCGAAGAGATGGAATCAAACGGTACATTTGATGTTCTTCCGAAGAAGGAAGTTATCCAGCTGAAGAAGGTTCAGGCTAAACTGCAGAAGCAGCTTGGCGGTATCAAAGAAATGAAGAAACTTCCGGATGCTATCTTTATCGTTGACCCGAAGAAAGAAGCTATCTGCGTACAGGAAGCTCATAAACTGAATATCCCGCTTATCGGAATCTGTGATACAAACTGCGATCCGGATGAACTTGATTATGTTATCCCGGGCAATGATGATGCTATCCGTGCTGTTAAGCTTATCGTTTCCAAGATGGCTGATGCTGTTATCGAAGCAAATCAGGGCCAGATGGAAGCTGATCCGGATGAAATTCCGGCTGAAGGTTATACAGCTTATCCGGATGAAGAATCTGAAAAAGCTGCAAAAGACGCTGAATAATGAATATTTAGGGAGCCTCCCGAAACGGGAGGCTTCCGTTCTCAAAAAAGATAAATACATGATATAGGAGGAAAAAAACATGGCTATTACAGCTGCTATGGTTAAGGAATTAAGAGAAAAATCAGGCGCCGGTATGATGGACTGCAAGAAAGCTCTTACAGCTACAGACGGCAATGAAGAAGCTGCTATCGAGTGGCTGAGAGAAAAAGGTCTGGCTACTGCTCAGAAGAAGGCCGGACGTATCGCTGCTGAAGGTGTTGCTTACACACTGGTTGCAGATGATGCAAAATCTGCTGTTGTTGTTGAAGTTAACTCCGAAACAGACTTTGTTGCAAAGAATGAAAAATTCCAGGGATATGTTGATCAGGTTGCTAAGCAGGCACTTGTTTCCACAGCTGCTGATATGGATGCATTTATGGCTGAAACATGGGCTGCTGATCCGTCTAAGACAGTTGCTGAAGCTCATGCTGCAGAGATCGCTCTTATTGGTGAGAACCTGAAGATTCGTCGTTACGAGCAGATGAAGGAAGAAAATGGTTTCATCGCTTCCTATATCCATGCTGGCGGCAAAATCGGTGTTCTTGTTGATGTTGAAACAAATGTTGTTAACGATGCTGTTAAGGAAATGGCAAGAAACGTTGCTATGCAGGTTGCTGCCCTTAATCCGAAGTATACAAACAGCTCTGAAATCAGCGCTGATTATATCGCACATGAAAAAGAAATTCTTCTTGCTCAGATTATGAACGATCCGAAGGAATCCCAGAAGCCGGAAAAGGTTATCCAGGGTATCATCATGGGCCGTGTAAACAAAGAACTGAAAGAGATCTGCCTTGTTGATCAGGTTTATGTAAAGGCTGAAGATGGCAAGCAGTCTGTTAAGCAGTATGTTGATCAGGTTGCTAAGGCAAATGATGCTCAGATCACTATCAAGGGCTTCGTTCGTTATGAGACTGGCGAAGGTCTTGAAAAGAAGGTTGAAGATTTCGCTGCTGAAGTTGCAGCTCAGAGAAAGGGTTAATCCTTACTCTTTTGTAAAGAATACTTTAGACCGGTTATCCAAAGTGATAACCGGTCTTTCTTGTTTCATAACAAGGCACCGTGTTATAATGACAAAGTGAGTGGTTAAATACAATGATATCACGGTCACAAGAATCAAAATTTCGATGAAATTTTACTTGCTGGGCGCAAGGCACTTAGCAATCAGAGAATCATTGAAATTAAAAAAATGACTGTTATGATAACTTGAGAAAAGCAAAAACGTGCTTTTTTCCTATCTAAGGAGTAGATAATGAAATTATTAACCTACAATGATAATGGTTATGAGCGACTGGGCGTGGTCTCAGATGACGGAAAGAAAGTCTATGATCTTGCAGATATGGGTTTAAGCTATTTTAATATGCATGATCTGGTCAATCGCATGACGGATGAAGATAAATCCATCATTGAGGGCTATATGAAGAAGCCTGAAAATGGCATGGAGTATGACACACTAAAGAAGTGTGCTCCTATTCCTCGCCCGGCTCAGGATGTTATTTGCCTGGGTATTAATTATGGTGAACATGCTGTGGAAGCAGCTCATTATGAAGAAGAAGCCTTTGGCGGAGAGAGAGTTTATCCCATTTATTTTTCGAAGCGTGTGAATGAAGCAGTAGCTGACGGTGGAGCTATCGATGCACACGCCGATATCGTTGAAAGACTTGATTATGAATGTGAACTTGGTGTCATTATCGGCAAAGAAGCAAAGAATGTCAGCCGTGAAGATGCCTATGATTATGTATTTGGCTATACCATTATCAATGATGTTTCAGCCCGTAAGCTGCAGACACGTCATAAGCAGTGGTATTTTGGAAAGAGCCTGGATCATTTTACGCCTATGGGTCCCTGGATTGTTACATCGGATGAGATCCCCGGAAGACCGGTGCTTAAGATTCAGAGCTATGTCAATGGAGAACTCCGTCAGGATTCTGTGACAGATCATATGATCTTTGATGTAGCTTATGTTATCAGTGAATTATCCCAGGGACTGACCCTTCTTCCAGGAACGGTCATTGCCATGGGAACACCTTCCGGTGTGGGTATGGGTTTTGATCCGCCTAAATTCCTGAAGAAAGGTGACACTGTGGACTGTGTGATCGAAAAGATCGGCAGACTCCATAATGTAATTGGTTAAGCAGCGGGGAAGATTAATGTTAGAAATTTTTTATCCCGATGAAATGGCTGAAAACACCTATGCCATTGATTTTGAAGCTCTCTACCAAAAAGGATACAGAGGTATCATTTTTGATATCGATAATACATTGGTTCCTCACGGCGCACCGGCAGATGCTCGGGCAGAAAAGCTATTTGAAAATCTTAAAAGGATTGGTTTTAAATGCTGTCTTTTATCCAATAATGATAAAGAACGGGTAGACATGTTTAATGAACGTATTGGAGTAGAGACACTGGAAGATGCACACAAGCCCTCCCAAAAAGGTTATAATAAAGCTATGAAGCTGATGGGAACCACCTCTCGTGATACTTTGTCAGTAGGTGATCAGATATTTACTGATGTGTGGGGATCACGGCGGGCAGGTCTGCATACTGTTTTAGTAGGTCAGCTTGACAAAAAAGAAGAAATACAGATTATTTTAAAACGCTATTTGGAAAAAATTGTCTTATTTTTCTACAAAAGAAGTAAGCGGAAAGGAAAGTGAAGATGGATCATATTATCATTGCCGGATTTATGGGAAGCGGAAAAGGTTCTGTAGGCAGAAGAGTAGCTGAGGCTTTATCAATGACAGTCTATGACACAGATAAATTGGTTGCTCAGAAAATGAAAATGACATCAGCCGATGTATATGCTAAATTCGGTGATGTGTATTATCGTGCAGAGGAAACATTTATTCTCAGTGAGCTTTTGCAGAAGAAGGAACGCTGTGTCATTGTTTTAGGCAGTGGTTTGCCTCTTCTTCCTTTTAACGCAAAGGTTTTGAAGACCTTGGGACGTGTATACTGGCTTAAGGTTTCAAAGAAAAAAGTTATTGAACGCATTGAGAAAAGTAAAAAGCATGAATGGCTGAAAAAAGAGGATAAGGAAGATGGAATCACATCCATGCTGAAAGAGAGAAATGAAGCTTACAAGAGGATAGCCGATGAAACCATCGATGCCGATGATCTATCTTCCAAGGAACTGGCGGATATGATCGTTGCCATGGCAACGGGACAGAAGGTGGAGAATTCTCAAGGGAAAACATCTAAAGATACGATAGAAAAGGCTCCAATCAAAAAGAAGGTAAAAAAGACAGCAAAAAAATCAGAAGACAAAGAAGAGTAAAATATAAACTTTAATACTTTAAAGTGAAATAGTACTTGAAAAAGATATTATACTGGTTTATGCTGAAAAAGCCTTTATAAGGCATTTATTTATGGCCGGTTATTAAGTAACTGACCGTAAGTTATTACTATAAGGAAAAGGGTAGGCAGATGAAAGAACTGGAAAAGCTCCGTCATGATTTGGATATGTGTGATGAGATTATCATAGATGCTCTGCGCATGCGTTATCAGATCATTCAGGAAATTACCAATTATAAGCAGAAAAATGGCATTGAAGTTTTTCAGCCTCAGGAAGAGGAACGTAAGAAAAAACTTATGTCCGAAAAGCTGGGCGATTATCGTTACAAGAAATCAATTCTCAAGGTATATGATAGCATTCTTTATCGCAGCAAGAGAATCCAGTCACATGAAATCTTCGATTTTAACATATTCCTCATTGGTTTTATGGGTGTAGGCAAGTCAACGGTGTCTAAGGCTCTGAATAATATTTTTGCCATGGATGTTGTTGAAATGGATGAAATCATTGCAAAAAATAATGGCATGTCTATTTCGGAAATCTTTGATCTTCATGGTGAAGAATATTTCCGTAATGAAGAGACAGAGCTTCTTCGCAGCTGCCAGGGTGAAAAGAATAAGATTATTTCCTGCGGCGGTGGTGTGGCCATGCGTCAGGTCAATGTAGATGAAATGAAAAAGTCTGGTAAGGTACTGCTCCTGACGGCAGATCCGGAGACAATACTTGAACGTGTTAAGGGCAATCATGACAGACCGCTTCTTGAAAACAGAAAGAATGTTGATGACATTAGCGAACTCATGGAAAAACGCCGTCCGGCCTATGAAGCTGCAGCAGATATCATTATTTCTACAGATGGCAAGTCAGTCTATGAGATTTGTGAAGAAATCATTACAAAAGTTAATGAAAAATAATGCTGTAAGGGTTTATCAATCCATAAGTCTGCGTGATGCGGTCTATGGTCTTGAAATTTTTATAAGATAAGTAAATCGCAGGTTATGGTGCTTTTTGATTTTATTAAAACATCAGATTGCGAATTTTAGAAAAGTGAGGATTTATGATGGAAAAAGAAATTACAGGACATACAGGTCTTCTGTGTCTTTTAGGAAGCCCGGTTGCTCATTCTGTTTCACCGGCTATGCATAATGAAGCCTGCAAGCAGCTTGGCCTTGATTATGCTTATCTGGCTTTTGACGTGCCGGAAGACAAAATGCCGGAAGCCGTGCAAGGCCTCCGCACCATGGGCGCTCGGGGATGGAATATTACCATGCCGGGTAAAAATATCATGTGCAAGCTGGCAGACAAGGTTTCTCCTGCATCCGAGATTTCAGGTGCCTGCAACACCATTGTCAATGATAATGGCGTCCTTACAGCTTACACAACGGATGGTGTGGGCTTTATGTCTGCCGTTAAAGAGTACGGAGCCGATATCATTGGAAAGAAGATGACTCTTCTTGGAGCCGGCGGCGCTGCAACAGCTATTCTGGTTCAGGCTGCATTGGATGGTGTCGCTGAAATTAATGTATTTAACATTAAGGATGCTTTCTGGGACAGAGCCCAGGATATCGTTAATAAACTTAATGAAAGAACAGAATGCAAGGTAACACTTCATGATTATTCTGATCCGGAAGTATTACGTGAAAGCATTGCCCAGTCAGCTATTTTAGTCAATGGTACTTCAGTAGGCATGGCGCCGAAGACTGATGCCTGCATCATTACGGATGCTACTATGCTTCACAAAGATCTCTTTGTTTTTGATGTTATTTACAACCCGAAGGAAACAAAGCTTCTTCGCATGGCGAAAGAAGCCGGATGCCGAACAGGCAATGGCATGTATATGCTTCTGTATCAGGGAGCAGCATCCTTCGAACTCTGGACCGGACAAAAGATGCCGGTGGAAATCATTAAAGAAAAATATTTCTCATAAATGGAGTCTGAAAATAAAATCACGCCGGTCTATAATGATTGGCGTGATTTTTACGTGTAGAAATTTTAAGCAGTAAGGTATTCTTTTGGAGAAAATTTAATGAAAACATTTACAGTAAAGGATGTCGAAATTGGCAGGGGACAGCCTAAGATCGTATCCACAGTCAGGGAAAAGAACATGTCGGATGTCATGGAGGCAGTCCGGGATATATTAAGGAGTCCGGCTGATATAGTAGAAATCCGTTTGGATGTCCTGGAAAATCAGGAAAAAAATTCTTTTGTAGAATGTCTGGAAAAGGTACGCGGCATTTTAGGAGAGATTCCCTTGATGGTTACTCTCCGGACAGATAAAGAAGGTGGTTATGTCCATATTTCAGATGAGGAATATCATGACCGACTGACTAAGATAGCCCAAAGCGGTAAGGCTGATCTTATTGATGTGGAAAGTAGCCGGGCCGGCGATATGATACCTGCGCTTAAGAAACAGGGTATGAAAGTTGTTCTTGCCCATTATGATTTTGAAAAAATGCCATCAGAAGATGAAATAATTGCCACCTTGCAGAAAATGGAAGAAATGGGTGCTGATCTTGCCAGAGTATTTTATGAAGCTAAAACAAGAGAGGATACGGAAAAGCTTCTTAAGGCCTCAAAAAAAGCACGGCTATTATGTAATATTCCTATTGCAGCCATTGCTATGGGAAAAGAAGGTGTAATCAGTCTTGTCAGCGGGCAGGTATATGGGTCGTCCCTGACATTTTCCATAGAAAAAAATGAAAGCACACCGGAAAAAACAGATGCAGCTTACCTCAAAAGAATGATGAATGGAATCCACCGAGTTCGGCAGTCAGAAAGAGCTTTTTATCTGATCGGTTTTGCAGGCAGCGGAAAAAGTGCCATTGGTCGTGAAATTGGCCGTCTTACAGGTCAGATTGTCTATGATATGGATGAGCTTGTGGAAAAAGCAGCCGGTTGCAGCATTAAGGAAATCATTGCCATTGAAGGAGAAGAGGGGGTCAAAAAAAGGGAAAATGACCTCCTTAAATACCTTACCCGTGAAAAAGGCAGTATTATTTCCTGCGGAAGCGCTCTGCTAAAATGGGAAGAAAACAGGCGACTCATGCATATGAGCGGTGATGCATGCTTTCTTCAGACAGAGCCGGAAACCATATTGAAGCGAATCGAAAATGAAAAAGAAAAGCATGCCTTCCTTCCGGAAAATGCAGATGTCGGAAATATTGAGAAAGCCATGGCAGAAATGAAAGGCATTTATGAAAATGCTGCTGATATGACTGTTAAAACTGATGAAAAGGATATTATGTCTCTGGCATTGGAGATTATAGATCGAAGTTCCCTTTTAGATTAAGCTGGAAAAATCCTTCTGAGTTTTGGAAAAATTCACAGTTTGCGACAACTTCCGGAGAACTCATATATTTACTGTTGAAAACGAAGCTGAAGTAGTATAAAATATATTGGAATTGATCAAAAATAAGAAAAAATGCAATAATATAATTCAGGAGGGTTTTTCATGATTTCAGCAGGTGATTTTAAAAATGGTTTAACTCTGGAAATTGACAACCAGGTAGTTCAGATCATTGCATTCCAGCATGTCAAACCGGGAAAAGGTGCGGCTTTCGTTCGTACTACATTAAAAAATGTCATCAGTGGCGGTGTTGTGGAAAAGACCTTCCGTCCGACAGAAAAGTTCCCGGCTGCAAGAATTGACCGTAAGGATATGCAGTATCTTTACAATGATGGTGATTTCTATAACTTCATGGACAATGAAACTTTTGAGCAGGTTGCTATCGAAGCCGACAAGGTTGGCGATTCCCTTAAGTTCGTTAAGGAAAATGAGAACTGCAAGCTTGTTTCCTACAAGGGAAATGTATTTGCAATCGAACCGCCTCTTTTCGTTGAACTGAGAGTTACAGATACAGAACCCGGCTTTGCCGGAAACACAGCTCAGGGTGCCAGCAAGCCGGCTACCGTTGAGACAGGCGCTGTCGTACAGGTTCCGCTTTTTGTAAATATCGATGATGTTCTTAAAATCGATACAAGAACAGGCGAATATCTGTCCCGTGTATAATCTGTAGATTATAATCCATGACAAAAGAATGTGTCTTTAGTATACATTCAATATACTGTAAATTTTCTGCGGCAGACGAAAGTCTGCCGCAGGTTTGTTTTAAAGACAATATCATTATTTTATCCTGCTTAAAAAACTGATACTGAAACCGGTTCCTTTTCTCCTTTTACTGGTAGATTGCCATGCTTTCCTTTGCTGGTAAGTAATGGACGGTAAGACTTGTATAAATCATTGGAGAAATCCGTCAAACTTATGCAAGTCGGAATGATAAGGAGAAAAAAGGATGAGTTACGATGAATTTAAATGGTCTTTTTTAGAAGAAGTACGGGCACAGGCTGGAGAAAATATTACAGTGAGGCTTCATCAGGTGCCTAAAAATAATGGATGTATTTTAGAGGGGATTAGTATTACAGATAACGAAAAGAGATTATCTCCTGTTATGTATATTGAACCTTATTATAAAAAATATACAGATGGAGATCAGATTTCCTTCCTAGCCGGTGAACTGCTTTATTCGGCTGGTGAGGCTTTAAATAATGTTGAGCTGCCTTTTACAGGAAGACCGGCTTTGTCTAAGATCTGCAAACAGATATATGTGAAGGCAGTCAATGCTCCTCTAAATGAAACAGAGCTTGAAAATATGCCGCATTATAGGATTCATGATCTTGCTTTGGTATTTTATTATGAAGTTGATCTGGGAGAGGAGAGAGAAGCTTCTATCCGTGTGACACAAAATGATATTGAATATTGGGATATTACTTCCGATGAATTGTTTCAAATGGCCATGGATAATACTGTACGGGATAAGGACTACACATTTACTCCTATTGTTGATTTAATTAGGGCGGCCGGGGAAAGTGAAACAGAAGAAATACCACTTTATGTTCTGACCAATAAAGATAAAGTATTTGGAGCTTCCACTTTATTTTATCCGGACCTTTTAAAGAAAATTTCCCTTCGGCTTAATGATGATCTTTATGTTTTGCCCAGTTCGATTCATGAGATTATTATACTGCCTTCCGGTGAGGCACCGGAGGAGGCTTATTTAAAGAAAATCGTTCGGGAAGTGAATCTGAATGAGGTTTCTGCTGAGGAGATTCTTTCCAATAATATTTATCGGTATAACCGTGAAAATGGTGAACTGATGATGGCATAATGTGAGTTGCTTATTGATAAATTAAAATCCCATTGCGAAGCCAGCTAAAAAATGGTGACGATTCAGAATCCTGAAAAAAAGGGATTTCGATGAAGAAAGCTTTGAATATTTACAAAAAATACGTTCAAAAGTCATGCCTCGCTTAAATCTTTTTCTTGAAGTTAGTTTCGTAATGGGGTATTATTAGAGTCTGTCAGGGGATATAGCTCAGTGGGAGAGCGTTCGGTTCGCATCCGAAAGGCCGTGGGTTCAAATCCCATTATCTCCATAGATGGAGGTTATATTTTCTGTTATAAGAAGCGTCTGTAGCTCAGTGGATAGAGCACTGGATTCCGGTTCCAGGTGCGCGGGTTCGACTCCTGTCAGACGCACTTTTTTGAGGGGCATCACACGGAATAAGTGTGGTGCCCTTTTTGATTCGTAGGAAATTCCCACAAATTTGCATAGATTATGTGATTATGATAAAATCTCTTTCGTATGCATATTTGCATTTAGAAAAAGAAAATCAATGAAAGTTCCACATTCAGAATAGGGAACTGAATAAGATGAGTTATACAAAGAGGAGGTTACTTAAATGGATAATTTCAGAGAATGGCTCTCGGATAATCTGAGATATATTCTTCTGATTCTGGGAATAGCCGTGGTGCTGATCGGGTTGTTTTTTGGAATCAGGGCAATTTCACAGGCTTATGCCGGAAAAAATTCAAATTCGGAAATGGCATCGGATTCGGTCATAGAGGCATCATCCGTTATTTCATCAAAAGAAGAGACGTCTGAAGAATCAGAATCATCTTCCGTACAGACCGAAGAGGTTTTTATTGCCAATTCCAATAAAGATGTGACTGAGCTGATGAACAGCTACTATACAGCTCTTCAGAATAAGGATGCTGCTTCCATTAAAGCACTGGTGGATACCATGACTGAACAGCAGTCCATGGATATCACAAGTGCTGATACGACAACCTATTCTGACATTGATGTTTATACAAAGAATGGTATGAAGGATGGTGAATATATCGCTTATACCACTTATACGTCAAAAACGGATTCGCAGCTGACTGAAATGCCGGGAATCAGCACTAACTATATTGTAACGGCAGCGGACGGATCCCTTAAAATCCAATATTCGGATTACAGTGACGAATTAAAAACATTTATTGAAGAGGCAGCTAAAGATGAGGAAGTTGCAGCTTTAAATGCAAGTGTTGAAACCTCACTCGCTGAGGCTCAGGAGAAAGAGTCTTCAGCTCAGGCTGAGGCTGAAGAGGCATCGGCATCCGCCCAGGCAGAGGCAGAAGCCCAGGCCCAGGCAGAAGCAGAAGCTTCTAATGCAGCTCAGGCAGAAGCATCCCAGGCTGCAGAAAGCTCTGCAGAGTCATCTGCGGAGACAACTGTGGATCCTGAACGTGTCGAGACACCGGCTTATACCATTGGAACCTGCAATATCCGTTCAGGCCCGGGATATGAATATGGTGTCATCTTTGAAGATATGCCGGCCGGTTCACAGATAACGGTAATTGGTGATACGGCATCCGGATGGAGACATATCCGCTATGGAAATATAGAAGGATATTGTGGCGGCCGATTTGTCGCTTACAATTAAGTCGTGTAAATAGACATAACTGGCAAATTAATATGCCTGGAGTTTCTTTCTGAAATATATAAAATTTCAGGTATTATAATTAAGACTCTTTTTCAGAATCTCGGAGAATTCAGATGAAAAAAATTTTGTCGCTGGCCTTAAGTATTTCACTTATGCTTTCTTCTGTTTCATCGGTATGGGCAGCAGGAAGTGAAGATGGTACCCAGACGATTCCTTCTTCCTATGACATTCGGTCAGAAGGAGGAACGCCTCATACAGAGTCTTCTCTATCGGCATCAGGTCTAACAGAGGAGGCTCAGGGAAGTGATTTTGGCAGTGGCTATGAAGGCGATGCCTTTAATTTGTATACAACGGAAAGTGGTTCAAAATACCTTCTGACAGCGGCTCAGAAGGTATTTGTTCTGTCAAGAAACGGTGAAATTACCGATGCCGAATGGTTCTCCATGAATGAGGATTCCTCATACTATGGCAGTACGGAAAGCCGGATTAAGAAGGCTGTTTTGAATGAAGAAACAGTACTTCTTGGTGATGAACTTCTCATTCTTGGCTGGGATGATGCCTATACTTTTGAATCTGAAGATATTTCCAATCAGGAATTGGATATAACAGTTGAAAATGCAGGAGAGAGTACATCATCCTCTGATCAAAGTGAGAGTGAAAGTATCACTTCTGAAAATAGTTCGGCAGAAGAGTCTGTGACTCAGGAAGAGGCAGACACTGCAAATTCTGAGAATCAGGCAGATGAGAACTATTCAGAAAATAATTCTGAAGAAAATGAAAGCGAAGATTTAAATACGATTTCTGATAAGAGCACACTGGATAGCAGTGCATCAGAAGATAACACTTCGGATACCGCATCAGGTGAAAGTATAGAATCTCATGATGAAAAGAGCCAGGCAGAAATATCCTCAGAAAATACACCGACTGAAACGGTATCGACTGAAGAAGACGAAAAGTCTGATACAACTTCCTCTGATACGACAGGTGCATGGCTTGTAAAAAATCTGAGCAATGATACAGTTTCTTATATATCTTTTAGTGATGAAACGATACTTTTGGATGAGGTTGTTTGCCTGACCTGGAGTGATGAAAATAAGTCAACTTATCATTATGCCTCAGATGGCGGTGTAGGTGATGGTCGTCTTACAAAAGATAATCTTGATAAGGAATCGCTGATTGAGACTTTAAATAAAGCTAATAAAAAAGTAACGATCAGTGACAGTGATACAGAAACGTCTCCCTGGATGGCTGTTATGTATACTGCATCTCATGATGAAAAGCTCACGGATGTCACATTCTACACGGATTCAGAAAACTGTACATATGATATCCAGGTCTACCTCTATTCTAAGAAGGGGAAACCGGCAACAGGCAATGCTTTATATACGGATTATCTGACCGGTACGGCAGAGTCTACTGGCTATCACACCGTTTCCCTGCCTGAATCAGTATCCCTTGAAAAGGGAGATCGCTTTACTATAGCCATTCGTTTCCATAATGAGGATTCATCCCTTTTCTATGATACCAGTGCCAATTATTATGATGAAAATGGTACTTTGATTGCTGAATCTACAGCATCAAAAGATAATGGTGTTTCCTACATCGGTTATGGCGAGAGCTTTACTAAACTTGAAAATGTACTTTCAGGTACCTGGCGTATTGGTGCCTTGACAGACTATACAGATGGCGAAGAGACATTAAATACGGCAGCTGCTTCTAACAGCGCTCTTGTGGATGGGGGGCTTTATATCATTACAAGTGCTCTTAATCACCGGTATGTTTTAGATGTTCAGGGTGGCAATGTTACTCCCAGGACTAATGTTCAGCTTTACACCAGTAATCAGACCAATGCCCAAAAATGGTATGCTCACAAAAATGATGATGGTACCTGGAGTTTTATTTCGTGTCTTTCCGGTCGTGCATTGGATGTATATGGAAATGGCATAACAGCGGGAACAAATGTTCAGATTCATACAGCCCGTTATCATGCAGCCCAGAGGTTTAATCTTATTGCTGCCGATGAGAGCGGTCAGTATTTTATTCAGCATGACTACAGCGGTAAAGTATTGGAAGTGAAGGATGGTGTTGCAGCCAAGCAGACGAACATTCAGCTGGGAACCAAAGATAACAGTGATAAGCAGAAATTTATTTTTACACGGGTTGAGACAGAAGATTATAGCGGCTCTTATCTTTTGACATCAGCGCTTTCAAAGAGTTATACGGTAGCTTCTTCTTCCGGCAGTATTGTTCTGCAAAAAAAATCTTATGAAAATAACCAGATATTCAAGATTACAAGTGCCGGAGATGGTTATTATTATATTGCGGATTCTGATTCGGGAAAGAGAATCTCTATTAATGGAAAACCATCCTGTTATAAGACACTGCTTTCTTCTAAAGCTTCTGACAGTAATGATGGCCAGAAGTGGCGCATCATAAAGAATGATGATGGGACCTATTCTTTCTTCTCAAAAGAATCACCTCATATCTGCATTCAGCTCAACAGCTCCAAGGCAGAGGATAACGTAGCTATCCGTACAGGCTCCTGGAGTAAATCAGATAATCAGAAATTCTACCTGACAGATCCCACAAAGGGGGCTCTGGATGGTACTTTTACAGTTCGTTCGGCTCTTTATCCGGACCGGGTGCTGGATGTGGCCAATGGCAGTTCTTCCTCCGGTGCCAATATTCAGTCCTATAACAGCAATAATACCGCAGCTCAGCAGTTCACCTTTAAAAAAGTGAATATGAAAGATGCCCAGCCGGTTTACTACATTATGTGTAATACTTCTGGCATGGCCCT
Organism: Oscillospiraceae bacterium; assembly: GCA_963607995.1. Lineage (GTDB taxonomy): Bacteria > Bacillota > Clostridia > Lachnospirales > Lachnospiraceae > Chordicoccus. Next base: position 16,854 of record CAVDGK010000012.1, read on the forward strand.
CGGCATAGAAGGCACCTTTTCCAATAATGCCAATGTAGTCCAGGTATCCTATACAGGAGCTGATTCGCAAAAATGGTATGTCACACCAAATGATGACGGTACCTACACTATTGCTTCTTATATTGATGGTCAGTATGCCCTGGACATCGCCAGTGCATCCTTAAGTTACAAAGCCAATGTACAGATTCATAAGTCAAATTCAACAGCGGCTCAGAAATGGTATCTGACATCTGAAACCATTACAGGTTGTCAGCTGACAGCGGCCAAGCAGGTAACGGTTTACGTTTCAGGACAGAGCATGGAAAGCGATGATGGCAAGGTATATCTGGTTGCGCTTGACCCAACAAATTATCTCTTTAGTGAGCAGAAAGTTCTTGGATCAACAACCAACGGAGATAGCTTCAGCATTACTTCTTCTAATCTTGATATGCAGACTTACATTAATTATGAGTTCTTTACGGCCATAAAAATTGATGGTATTTATCATATAACCAGCAATGGTATGTATATCACAAATCCGGAGATGGCTGCTTCCAAAGCTGCCACACGAACTACACCGATTAACAAAAAAGGCCTTCAGGCAGAGTGGAGTGAAAGCTCTATTGACGAAGTTATCAATACGCTTCATGTAAAGAATCTGACACTGAATCTTCCTTTAAGTGCTTTGGTTTCCGGTGATGGTCCGGCCTTCAACTGGAGAGGAACAACATACAACTTTAGTAGTAATATTGCCGGCTATTATAAAAATATTGTCCGTAAATTAAATCAGAACGGTATCCAGGTAACCTGCGTGGTTTATGCAGAGGCGGAGCTTGGAACAAATTCGCAGTATGCAGATTATATTACGCCAAATGGTCGGGATGCAAAGGCCAAGGGAGCTACGCTGGCGGGGATGAATGCCTCAGAGGCGACAGGACGAAAGAAACTGGAAGCTCTCTTTGCTTACCTGGCAACTACATTTTCAGATTGCGATGCCCATGTTGATAATTGGGTAATTGCCAATGAAATCGATAATGCCGGTACATGGAATTATTGCGGTGATAATTTATCCATTGATTACTACACCACACTTTATACCCAGGTTTATCGTCTTGCCTATAACACCATGAAGAGTATCTGGTCCAATGTTCGGGTTTATACGTCCCTGGATAATGTATGGAACGTGGATCGTTCTTCAAATACCTATAGAGCCAGACTGATTCTGGATAATTTCAATTCTATTTTGAATGGTGAAGGATCCATTAACTGGTCACTGGCCTTCCATCCCTATTGTGCGCCAGAACTGGATGCCAGATACTGGCTCTATCCCGAGTATGCTACCAGCGATGGTGCGACAACCCAGAGAATTACCATGGGAAATATTGATACTCTGGTCAGCTATTGCAAATCAAAATATGGCAGCGGCCATAATATAATCCTGTCAGAGACCGGTATTAATGCTTACTATAATGGTAAGAATCAGGCAGAGTATCAGGCTGCGGCCATTGCTTATGCTTATTACACGGCCGAGGCAACGAATGGCATTGATAATATTACAATTCATTCCTGGCGTGATGATTCCAGCGAGGTTGGAACCGGATGGAATCTTGGTTTGAAGACTAAGAGTGGCGAAAAGAGACTGGCTTTTTATGTTTATGCCAATATGGACAGCAAAGCCAATGGTTATGCTTATACAGAGACGACCAAGTGGCAGAATGTCAATGGAAAGGCGATTATCAGCCTTATAAATCTAAATGGTACAACATACAGTAAGTGGACGGATTTTCCGAAACTGAAAAATCTGAAGATCAGCAATTTTGGAGATAATGGATATTGATTAATACAGAACCAGACCGTGGTACGCCTGCTAAGGAAAATCCTCAAGAAGGCCGCCACGTATTGAGTTCAAGCTCTTAGATGTTGAATGAATTTAATGTGCGTTGCTTGACGAGGGGCGTGAATATGTAACTTGCCGTGAAGATGTATTGATTTGTTCGTGTGAAATATCAAATATTTGTAACAGGAGTTTTTATGCCTGGTAATGAGATAAGGATAAGTAAATATTTGAGTGATGTTGGGATAGCATCCAGGAGAGAGGCTGACCGTCTCATCGAAGCAGGAGAAGTTTCAATCATGCATAAAGGATCCAGTCAAAAGGTTAAGGTGAAGCTAGGAGAAAAGATGCAGGATGGCGACCGGGTGTTCTTTGGCGAAAAAGAGATTATAAGTCAGAATCAGGAAAAGATTTATCTTATGCTTAATAAACCCCAAGGCCTGCTCTGTACAGCAGACCGCCGCTTCGGTGAAAATGTCATTGATTATGTGGGACTCGAACAGAGAGTAACCTACATGGGACGTTTGGACAAAGATTCCACAGGCCTCCTTATCCTGACCAATGATGGTGAACTGAATAATGCCATCATGCGCTCACGCCATGGTCATGAAAAAGAATATGCCGTTACGGTTAATAAAACCATAACCGAAGACTTCATAAAGAAAATGCAAAAAGGCGTGGTCATTTCTCTGCCGGATAAAGATCATATTGAGCATTCCGTAAGAACACGGCCCTGCTCGGTCAAAAAAACGGGAGATAAAACCTTTAATATTACACTGACCCAGGGATTAAATCGTCAGATCCGGCGTATGTGTAAGGCTTTGGGGTATAAAGTTACAAAACTTCACAGGTTCCGTATTGGAAATCTGATAATGGAAAATCTGCCAAATGGATCGTGGCGTTATTTGACGAAGGAAGAAACAGCTTCACTGAAACAGCTGGCAGCGGAGGAATAAAGCAGATG
>CAVDGK010000013.1:0-18826 GCA_963607995.1 Oscillospiraceae bacterium
GACGAGGGCTTGACCAAGAAAGCGAGCAACTGTATATGCGGTTTTGAGGGTGCGTGGGAGTGTCACATGGCCCAGTGGCTCAGTTGGTTAGAGCGCCGCCCTGTCACGGCGGAGGCCAGGGGTTCAAGTCCCCTCTGGGTCGTTTTTGATTTAATATGGAGTGTTAGCTCAGCTGGGAGAGCATCTGCCTTACAAGCAGGGGGTCACAGGTTCGAACCCTGTACGCTCCATTATCAATTAGAAATTTGATAATTGAATAAGCCGATGTGGCTCAATTGGCAGAGCAGCTGATTTGTAATCAGCAGGTTAACGGTTCGAGTCCGTTCATCGGCTGTTTGGATGGGTTCCCGAGTGGCCAAAGGGGGCAGACTGTAAATCTGTTGTCGACGACTTCGAAGGTTCGAATCCTTCCCCATCCACTGCGATTGATTCGCAATAGCGACGCGGGGTAGAGCAGTCTGGAAGCTCGTCGGGCTCATAACCCGGAGGTCGCAGGTTCAAATCCTGTCCCCGCTATTACGCATCATGCGTGAAAGCCCAGTTAGCTCAGTTGGTAGAGCAGTGGACTGAAAATCCACGTGTCTCTGGTTCGATTCCGGAACTGGGCACGTACACCTGACTTTTTGTCAGGTGTTTTTTTTATATTTTCTCTTACAAGATTTATATTTATGCTAAAATATATCCGTTGAAATCTTAGAAATCATTGATGTAAGTACCCATGCAATTAGGTTTCTTTTGCTAATTTAATAATTGGGAGTTAAAAAAATTAAAGTAAAAGTCTTTTTATCATTGGGGGAATGATGACAATTGTATCAGGTACTGGTTGGAATTCGGTACCTGGTTAGTTCGAAAAATGAACATCTTCTAATATTAATGATGGAGGTAAGAATATTATGGCTGGAAATATATTTTTAGATGATATAAGACAGCTTTCTTTTGAAGAATATTTAACTTATGATGAAAACTGCCGAGGTAATCTTGGGGGAGATATTCCGGTTATGATTTACCGTATGCTGGAATATTCTTTGAAAGATGAGCTGCGTGAACGATATGGGAAAGAAACTCAGATCGATATCTTTCGAAGTGCCGGTCGTAAAGCAGGAGATTATTTTGTCCGTCATTTTTTAGATACATCGCTTCCTCTTGATCAGTTCATAAGTGAACTTCAAATGAAACTGCAAGAATTTAAGATTGGTGTTATGCGCGTTGAGGATGTTGATATTACAACTGGCAAAATTACACTGACGGTTTCAGAGGATGCGGATTGCTCAGGTCTTCCTGTTTTAGGTGAAACGGTATGTAATTATGATGAAGGTTTTATCGCCGGGATTTTTTCCTATTATACAGGTAAGCCTTATTCGGCTATTGAGGTTGACTGTTGGGCTACAGGTGATCGTGTCTGCCGTTTTTGTGCCGAAGTTAAGGAATAATTGTTTATAAAAACTTAAGAATACTCACTGCCTTTGGGATGTGAGGAGATTAGAATTCATAAGCTTATTCCGGAGATGTAAAAATTATGGATAATCAGGATAGCACTCTATTATTTGAATATTTGAGAAGTATTCTCTATGATCCGAAAGTAAAAAGTTTGGATTTGGAGAAATTGAGTCCGGATTTTAAGAAACTTGGCATGGGATTACAGTATCTCGAGAAAGCTGTCAAAGAAATGAAAAACTATGCAGCTGATCTTTCTACTGGTCTTTTATCTGAAATCCCACCATCAAGAGAAAATCCTCTCTGTGAGAATCTGAAAAATATACATGCTAATCTTAAACATCTGACCTGGCAGGCTAAACAGGTAGCAAGAGGCGATTATTCTCAGAATGTGGCTTATTTGGGAGAATTTTCCGAAGCATTTAATACTATGACAGCCCAGCTGGCCGAGCGGGAAGAAGCTTTGAAAAGGGAAGCTCAAAGACAGATGGAACAAAAGGCTGCCCTTGAAAGCTACAACAATCTTTTAACGGAGTTGATCAGTCGAAGTAAAGAGAAAATTCTGATCGTTAGTTTGGAAAATGAAGATTTTCTTTATTCCAGTCTTTCAAAGGACGATTTAGCTGAAAAGCTTTATCGAAAACTGCATGGAAGATTCCTGACGCTTATGAAGGAAGGTCATTTTCCAGCGGCTTCTGCAACAGCTTCTTTTGAGTGGAGCTGGGATATGGTCGATGAGGAAAATAAACAATTCTACCATATTAATACAGGTTTTATGGAATGGCAGGGCGAGAATGCTTATGTCCACTTGATCATGAATATTACAAATCAGAAAATGCGGGAAGAACAGTTAGAGCAGGAAGCTTATGAAGATGCTTTGACGGGAATCGGTAATCGCTATTATTTTTTGTATCAGGCAGATCTCCTGCTAAAAGCCGGCATCAATTTTATTCTTTGTTACTGTGACCTGGATCATTTAAAATATGTTAATGATAATCATGGACATGCCTGCGGAGATGAATACATATGCAGTTTTGTTAATATCATCCAGTCGAATATTCGCGGCAGTGATATATTTGCCCGCATTGGCGGCGATGAGTTCTGTGTGATTCTGACAGGATGTTCTATGGAAGAGGCACATGACAGATTCGGACGGATCCAAAAGGCATTTCATGAAGATGCATCTGCTGATTATCCTAAAGAATTCAGTGTCGGTCTTGTGGAAGTAACGGCTGAAAAGAAGTTTAAATCCATTGATGCAATTCTTTCTGTGGCGGATGTGGCTATGTATCAGCAGAAATTAATGCATAAACACGATGAACCTCAGCTAAACCGTAAGTGATGCTGCTTCAATTTCACTTTGAAAATGTTAAAATCATTACAAAAATATTAAAAAGTACAATTGAAGTAATTGTATTTTTTATGTAAATAACGTATTCTATGAATACGTATCTTGTTTTTTAAGTATAGGAGTATAAATATATGAAAAAGAAGATTTTGGCCATTTTGCTGACGGCTGCCATGGTACTTGAAACCGGGGCTGCCGGCGTTCTTGCGGATGAAACGGCAGGAACGGATGCATCTTCACAGGTTGAAGAGAGTTCAGATTCGGATGAACTTCTTGTTGATACCACAGGAAGTACTTTTGAGGTTGATGGTGTTACTTATACAGTTACATCGGAAAATACCTGCGAAGTCTCACTGATCTCAGAGTTTTCAGAAGAATTGGTTATTCCGGAGACAGTTACAACGGATTATGGTGAAGTTTATACAGTAACCGGAACAGCTGATAATGCTTTTTCAGGTGCTGCAGGTGTTAAATCACTGACAATTCCGAAGACCCTTACTTATTTTGGAGGCGGTTCCAGATTCTCAAATCTTGAAACCATTACCATTGAGGATGGAAATGAATCACTCTTCCTTCATGATGGAGTACTTTTTGAAAAGACTGAGGATGGTATTGCACTGGATCTTTATCCGTCTGCGTCAGAGGATGTTAATTACGTTGTCCCTCTTGGTGTTACGGAAATTAAGAGCCGGGCTTTTTATGGCGTAAAGAATATGCAGATCCTTGCAATCTCTGAGTCAGTTCAGAAGATTGATGAGGAAGCCATTGCCGATTTCGCTAATTCTGTGGAAATTGCTTTCAATACGGATGCGGCTCCGGCTGAAATTGCAAAGAATGCTATTTCTCTGACAGCAACGGAAAATAATATTATTTATTTTAAATCTGCTGATGTTTATGATGCTATCGAAGAAAAAGAATTTGCCGGTGAGTCTAATGTTGAGATTGTAAAGGATGGCATTTCAGATGGTATTAGTACCGTAATTGATAGCCTTCAGGATGATATTTCAGAGGAATCTATTGAAGCGGTTAATGGAGACACTGAGATAACGGATCTTATGGAAGGCTGGTATGTCATTAAGAGTGGTCTGTCAAATGGATCAGCTTCATATGCTCTTGATATAGCTGAAGGTGTTGGCGGTACAGCAGCTGATGCTAATACTGACATTTATACTTACGATGCCACCAATGTTCAGGATTCACAGCTCTTCTATGTCAAGGTAATTGATGCAGAAAATGGTATCTACACTTTCGTTCCTTATGGCAACCAGAAGTTTGCTCTTGATTGTGTCAGTGCTCAGACAGCAGCTGGTACAAATGTGAGACAGCATAAGTCTAACAATACGGTTGCCCAGCAGTTTAAGGTTGTGGAAACATCCACGGATGGTGAATACGAGATCATCGTCTCAAATGGTACAACTTGTCTGACAGTTAATGGAAATAAAGCTTCAGACGGCGCTAATGTAGAACTTGGAAACTGGAGCAATAAGGCAGGACAGAGATGGTCTTTTGTTAAGACAGAACCAGATACACGTAATGCCAATGTTGCAGAAGGTTACTATTATATAACATCAAATCTGAAAGGCACTGATGGTCAGGAATATAACCTTGATATAGGAAAGAATTCCGGCGCCTGGGCTAATTATATAAATGTTGATGTTTATGCCAAGAGAGAAAAAAGCGAAGCACAGATTTTCTATCTGAAGATTGCAGATGCAACAAATGGAACCTATACGATTTCTCCGGTTACATCTTCTGACTATGTGCTGGATGCGACCAATGGAGCCTATACCAATGGTACCAATATTCAGGAATATAAGAGTAATGGTTCAGCCGCACAGCAGTACAAAATTCTTATTAATTCAGATGGAAGCTATGAAATTAAGTCAAGTGTTGCCAATACCTGTCTGACAGTAGAAAGTTCTACAGGAAAGGCAGCTACAAAGGGTTCAAATGGTGCCAATGTTGCATTGGGCACATGGAAGAACTCTGATGCACAGAAATGGACATTGACAGATGCTTCTGCTGATGTAAGAAAAACGGTTCAGCTTGATGAAGGCTGGTATACCATTAAGTCAAAACTGACTGATGGTTCAGGCAAAAGCTACAGTCTTGATATAAATAAGAATAGTTCTTCCGCTACAAAGGGATTAAATTTAGATATTTATCGTTCAAGTTCATCCAGCGATGCTCAGTATTTCTACTTATCTAAAGTTTCCGGTACCGATGATGTTTATCGGATTACACCGTGGAACTACCGGATTGGTGCTCTTGATGCTGATACAGCAAAATATACAGAAGGCACGAATTTCCGTCAGTGGAAGTCAAATAATACAACAGCTCAGCAGTTCCAGATCTTTGACAATGGCGATGGTACTTATTCCATCAGATGTTATATCGCAGATGCTTATGTAACGGTTGAAGCTTCCAACAGTGTTGCCACAACAGCGTCAAACGGAAGTAATGTTGCTCTTTACAGATGGAGAAATGCAGATGCCCAGAAGTGGACATTTGAAAAGACGACAGACCGTAACCTTGAGGATACGGATTTAGGACTGATGGCCTGTGAAATCCATACAGCTATTGGTGCCAAGAGTTCTTCAGATACCTCAACTAAGGCATTAACTGTTGATGGCTCTTCACTGACTAATTACAGTAATGCAGTCATTAAATCTTCAAATAATTCAGATTCTCAGAAATTTGTTCTTTATCCGCTGGGTAACAGCAAATACTATATTTTGACAGCTGATTCTTACAAAGCTTTGGATGTTAATGGCGGTTCAACAAATCCGTGCACTAATATCACGATTTATGATAAGAATGGTTCTAAGGCTCAGATTTGGACCATTAAGAAAGATAAAGATGGGTATTACCATATTTACTCTGAACTGTCTTCCGGCAATGCACAATCTGTTGTTATGGATATAGCCAGCGGTCAGAGCAATGAAGGACAGAATGTTCAGCTTTATACGGAAAATCAGTCTACAGCGCAGAAATGGATCATTAAAGAGTCAGCCATGACATCTGTTTCTAATGCGAACTATTACATTAGTTCTGGTCTGAAATCAGACAGATCTGTTGTATTTGATCTTCCGATGAGAGCTTCAACAGAAAATCTTCAGTATCAGATTTTCTACTATAAGGGCATTTTGAGCCAGATGTTCAAGGTGACTAATGTCAACGGTGGTGTAACGCTGCAGAACATTCATACTGGTAAATATGTTGCAGCATCCGGAACAAAGGTTGTTCAGAAATCATCAGCCTATACATGGAAACTGGTTTCAGCCGATAAGTCGGGTAACTTCTATCTGAAGGCATCCAATGAATATTACATCAGCATTCAGGATCAGAAGACTGATAATATGACAGCAGTTATCCTGACCGCTTCACCGGATTCATCCTCAACATGGTCATTTACAAAATGTGCTGTTCCGGATGGCTGGTATCAGCAAAATGGCAGCTGGTATTATTACAATAATGGATCCATGTTAAAGAATCAGTATGTTGGCAATGCATACCTTGGTTCTGATGGTAAGCTTTGGACAGGCTGGCATCAGGCCGCAGCCACAAGCGGTGTTGTAACCTGTGGCTACTGGTATTATTTCGATGGCAAGAACGGTGCGGCTATGGATGCCAGACCGTGGATGATGAGCAGCAGTAACTGGAAGAAGACCACAAAGACTGTTACTATCAATAACCATGGCAATACAACTACGACAACCCAGACGGGTATTGATACAAACTATATTCTTCATGTTAATACGAAGAAATGTTACATCATAGTTTACGCAGAATATCCGTCAGGTGGTTATGCTCCGGTATTCTCCTTCAAGACTTCACCGGGTACTGCCGGCAATGATACAAATGTTGGTAACAGCTACATCAAAGCCCAGTATAACTGGACAGAACTGATGGGACCGTCTTACGGTCAGTACACATCACTGGTTAACTATACAGATGGTGAGTATATCCATTCTGTTGCCTGCGGTTATTGCAATGACCACAATGTAGATGCAGGTGCTTACAACCTGCTGGGTCAGAGAGCATCACACGGCTGTATGCGTGTCAATGTACGTAATGCATTCTGGGTATACTGCTATTGTAAAGTCGGAACAGGTGTTATCATTCGTGATAATGACGAGCTTCCGCTGACAATTTCCCTTCGTCCGCAGCCGAAGATGACAGGACAGACAGCAGTCGATCCTTGTGATCCGGCTTACACAGGAAACTATGGTTACACAGATACCAATACCTATTACGGCAGCTATTATTTCTCATAAGTAAGTTTAAATGAGCCTCGGGCATGAGCCCGGGGCTTTTTTTAATCGTATAGGAAACTTCGTTCCTATACGATTAAACGCTCCGCGAGGATGCGCACTCGCGCGAAGATGAAATGTGTCGCAAGCGACTGCGCTGGCTGCGAGAGTTTCGCGAGCGAAACACTTTGTTCTCGGTGTTGCCCGATAAAATATAAAATGTTATGATTACAAGAACTATAGGCAATGACTGTATTCATTGTAAGGAGGATTTTATTATGGATACATTAAAAGAATATGGTGAAAACGTATCGAAAGCATTTGCAGCTGGTTATAAGGCAGCAAAAGACAAGACAGTGGATGCACTGGAAAAGGAATATACAACGACTCAGAAGGGTATCATCATCGCTGGTGTCCTGGCTATTGGTGTAGTGATCGGTCTTGCCCTGGCTCATTTCCTTCATAAGGATGAGTATGAATTTGATGATTTCGAAGATTTTGAGGATTTTGAAGATTGAAGCTGATTTCCTGGAATGTTAATGGCCTTCGGGCTGTTATGAAAAAAGGCTTCATGGAAACTTTTGAGGCACTGGATGCAGATGTCTTCTGTTTGCAGGAGACAAAGATGCAGGAAGGTCAGCTTGATCTGGAACTGCCCGGTTATGAGCAGTATTTTAATTATGCCGAAAAAAAAGGATATTCTGGGACAGCCTTATTTACGAAGAAAAAACCTCTTAACGTGACCTATGGAATCGGGGAAGAAAAGCATGACACGGAAGGCCGGGTAATCACGGCTGAATTAGAAGATTTTTATATCGTGACAGTGTATACACCCAATTCTCAGGATGGATTGAAGAGACTGGATTATCGCATGGAGTGGGAGTGCGCTTTTCTTTCTTATTTAAAAAAGCTGGAAGAAAATAAGCCGGTTATCTTTTGCGGCGATCTGAATGTGGCCCATCAGGAAATCGATCTTAAAAATCCAAAAACAAATCATCATAATGCCGGCTTTTCCGATGAGGAAAGAGGTAAAATGACGGAACTTTTGGCAAATGGTTTTATTGATACCTGGCGCTATTTTAATCCGGATGTGAAGGATATCTATTCCTGGTGGTCTTACCGCTTCCATGCCCGGGAAAAAAATGCCGGATGGCGGATTGATTATTTTATTGTTTCAGAATGTTTAAAGGAAAGACTGGTATCAGCCGGCATTCATACAGAAATCATGGGATCGGATCATTGTCCGGTTGAGCTTATTATCTCATGATAGATGGAAATTATGTTTACATGGTGCGGTGTTCTGATGGAAGCCTCTATACCGGCTGGTCTACGAATCCGGTAAAGCGGGCAGCGGTTCATAATAGCGGAAAAGGGGCCAAGTATACCAAAAGCCGTCGGCCTGTTGAGCTGGTCTATTATGAAAAACTGGAAACAAAGCAGGAAGCCATGAGCCGTGAAGCTTTCATTAAGAAAATGAAGAGAAGCGAAAAAATGCAGCTTGTGGAGGATTTCGCAAGGTCCGGGAAGTGGATGAAAGTCAGCATGCACTCATGTTGATAAAAAGGTAAAAGAGTAAAGAAGTCAAGTTAAATAAACGATGAAAAAAGTTGAAAAGAATGTTGAAGAAGCAGTGAAGACGACAGACAGTAAGGCAGAAAAGAAGAATATTGTTAAAGATTTAGACAAGAAATCTGAAGTGAAGTCTTCAAAGAAAAATACAGAGAAGGCCTTGAAGAAGAGCAGCGAAAAGAATACTGAAAAGAAATCCTCGAAGAAAAGCGCTGAAAAGAAGACAGAGGATAAGGATTTAAAGAAGAGTGCAGAAAAGGCAGAAAAAGAAGCTGCAAAGAAAAAGGAGAGAAAGAAGGATTTATTATCAATGAAAGAAAAAATACGTCCAGTTTATGTGGTCGGACATAAGAATCCTGATACGGATTCCATCTGTTCGGCCATTGCTTATGCGGATGTAAAAAATAGAAGTGAAGATGGTATTTTCCGGGCTATGAGAGCCGGACAGATCAATGAGGAGACAGAGTTTGTGCTCCGCTATTTTAACGTACCGACACCGGGATACCTGCCGAATGTGGGGACCCAGGTTAAGGACATGCAGTTCCATGAGACACCGGGAGAAAGCGAAAAGATTTCTGTTAAGGAAGCCTGGGAGAAGATGGGAAAAGCAGGAAGCCGCACTTTGCCCGTTACGGATGACGATGACCACTTAAAAGGTATTATTACCGTGAGTGATATTGTCAGCTACTACATGGATGCGGAGAAAAAAGACACTTTGTCAGAGGCCAGAACCCAGTATCAGGCCATTGCTAAAACCATTGATGGAAAGATTCTTGTGGGTAATCCTCATGGCTATTTTGTTAAAGGAAATGTACTGGTAGGAGCAGCTCTTCCGGAGCAGCTTAAGGAAGCCATGGATCCGGATGATCTGGTAATCGTAGGCAATCGTGAAGATACCCAGCTCATGGCTATTAATTATGGAGCCAGCTGTATCGTGGTGTGCCTGGCTACTATGGTTTCAGAGGAAGTGCAGGAGGCAGCGAAGGATAAATGCTGCGTTGTCATTACAACGGAACTGGATACATACACAGTAGCCAGACTCATTGACCAAAGTATTCCTATTAAACATCTGATGACAAAGCAGGGAATTCTGACTTTCCATACAGATGATTTTGTAGATGATATTAAAGAAACCATGGGACGCGTCCGTCATCGTGATTTCCCGGTACTTGACCGGCATGAGCGCTATATTGGCACGGTTTCCAGACGAAATCTTTTGAATGTCCAGAGGAAGAAAGTTATCCTGGTGGACCATTCGGAAATTTCCCAGGCTGCGGATAATTTGGAAGAAGCCGAGATTCTGGAGATTATCGATCATCATCGTATCGGTACGGTAGAAACACGTCAGCCGATCTATTATCGTGGAGAGCCTGTAGGATGTACGGCAACCATCGTTTATCGTATTTATAAAGAGAAAAAACTGGAGATCAGTCCTAAAATGGCGGGACTTCTGTGTGCTGCTATTTTGTCGGATACACTGATGTTCCGGTCCCCAACCAGCACGGATTATGATAAAGAAGTCGCCATAGAACTGGCAGAAGTAGCCGGTATTGATCTGGAAAAATTTGCAGAGGATATGTTCCGGGCCGGATCCAACCTTTCGTCCAAGACACCGGAAGAAATTTTCTATCAGGATTTCAAAAAATTCATTTGCGAGGGCAGCGTGTTTGGCGTAGGTCAGATCAGTTCTATGAGCACGGAAAATCTGGATGAAATCCGGGACCGCCTAAAGCCCATGCTTGAGCAGGAAGTAGGAAAGAATGGTATTACCATGGTATTCTTTATGCTCACAAATATTCTGACAGAGGATACGGAGCTGCTTTACTGCGGACATGGAGCTGAAAATCTTCTTGACGAGGCCTTTCATATCGAAGTTAAGGGCGGCAGCTGCATTCTGCCGGGAGTTGTATCCAGAAAGAAGCAGCTTATACCTTCTTTAATGGAAGCAATTCAGAACAGCTAAGGAGAAAGTATGGCTAAGCAGGAATGGAGACCCGGCAATATGCTTTATCCTTTGCCGGCGGTACTGGTGAGCACAAGAAGTCCGGAAGGAACAGACGATGTTATGACGGCAGCCTGGACTGGTACGATATGCTCGGATCCGGTTATGGTAAGCGTATCTGTCAGAAAAAGCCGTTTGACCTACGATAATATTATTAAAACGGGATGTTTCGTCCTTAATATGACCACGGAGGCTTTGGCAAAGGCAACGGATTATTGCGGTGTCAGATCCGGACGGGATGAAGATAAATGGGAAACCATGCATCTTGAAAAAGAAGAAGCTCATCACATTAATTGCCCTATGGTGGCTGCTTCCCCCATCTGTCTTGAGTGTAAGGTGACGGAGAGCCATGATCTTGGAACACATACCATGTTTATGGCAAATGTTCTGGCGGTTCATGCCGATGAAGCTTATATAGATGAGACCGGAAAATTTGATTTTAACCGGTCAAAACCTTTGGTTTATTCTCATGGGCAGTATTTTGGAATTGGCAGACATATTGGGAAGTTTGGGTATAGTGTTCAAAAAAAAGCACCAAAAAAGAAGAACACAGTGTCAGTAAAGAAAAATAAGAGCCAAAGTTAGACGGTCTGATTTTTAAAAATGTTAAATTTTATTTACAAATCATTGACCATGTTCTAAAATTGTTCTAATGATTACGTAATGGTTGACTACGTGCATGAGGGGAGAGCTCAAAGAACGTTCGAATGGCTATTTGAAAAATGTTCTGATGGTGATCCTTTGGCACCGGCCCGGAGAAACTGTAGGGGTACAGAAAAGATCAGGCTGAAGGTAGTCATGGGGAGATCGTTACGACTATACTGACATAAAGTACTGAGGGATTATGAAACAATACATTATAAAGGGTGGCATTCCGCTTGTAGGTGAAGTCGAGATAGCCGGTGCGAAAAATGCGGCACTTCCTATTATTTCGGCTGCGATTATGACTGATGATACCGTAACGCTGGAAAATATGCCCGATGTTAATGATACAAATGTTCTTCTTGAGGCTATTAAAGATATTGGTGCTCAGGTAGAACGGGTTGACCGCCATACCGTTAAGATTAATGGATCAACAATCCGGGATTGCGGTGTGGAATATGAGTCCATCAAAAAAATTCGTGCATCTTATTATCTTATTGGTGCGCTTCTTGGAAAATACGGACAGGCGGAAGTTCCGCTTCCCGGTGGCTGTAATATTGGCAGCCGTCCTATTGACCAGCATTTAAAAGGTTTCAGGGCTATTGGTGCTGATATCAGCATTAAATATGGCAAGGTTCTGGCAAAGAGTGCCCGTATGAAGGGCGCCCATATCTTCATGGATATCGTTTCCGTTGGTGCTACCATCAATATTATGATGGCTGCCTGCCGTGCGGAAGGCCGGACCATTATTGAAAATGTGGCCAAGGAACCCCATGTTGTGGATGTGGCAAATTTCCTGAATAGCATGGGAGCCAATATCAAAGGCGCCGGAACGGATGTGATCCGTATCGATGGTGTGGAGAAGCTTCATGGTTGTACGTATTCCATTGCACCGGACATGATCGAGGCCGGAACATATATGATGGCAGCGGCCGCAACGCGGGGGGATGTGGTTATTCACAATATTATTCCCCGGCATCTGGAAGCTGTAACGGCAAAGCTGGAGGAAATCGGCTGCGATATCGAGGAAGGCGATGATTCTTTAAGAGTTGTAGCCAAGAGACGTCTTCGTCGTTCTCATGTGAAGACTCAGCCTTATCCCGGTTTTCCGACAGACATGCAGCCCCAGATTGCAGTGCTTTTGGCACTGGCAGACGGAACCAGCACGGTAACGGAAAGCATTTTTGAAAACCGTTTTAAATATGTGGACGAACTGACCCGCATGGGTGCCCAGATTAAAGTTGAGGGCAATACAGCTATCATCGATGGGGTAGAGTCACTGACAGGAGCCCATATCGCAGCACCGGATCTAAGAGCCGGAGCCGCCATGGTTATCGCCGGTATGGTGTCGGAAGGTTATACCATCATTGAGGATATCGGATATATCAAGCGTGGTTATGAAGATTTCGATAAGAAGCTTCAATCTTTAGGAGCAGAGATCGAAGAAGTTGAGACTGAACGGGATATCCAAAAGTTTAAACTGAGAATAAGCTAAAATAGAATGAACAGGAGCAGGCCGATGTGACGTGACTTGTAAAGTCAGGCCCCGCGGGCTGCTCTTTTGAATGTATATAGAGCAAAAAAGGAAAGACAGAGGTTAATATGGGAGATTATGTTGTTAGAGCAACAGCCGGAGAGGGAATGATCCGCGCTTTTGCAGCCAATACAAAAGAACTTGTAGGAGAAGCATCAAAGATCCATGCTTTAAGTCCGGTGGCCTGTGCGGCTTTAGGGCGTACTCTGACAGCCGGTGTACTGATGGGAGATATGCTAAAAAATGAAAAAGACCTGCTGACCATTATTTTCGAAGGTGATGGCCCCATCGGCGGCATTACGGTTACGGCTGATTCCAAGGGAAACGTGAAGGGTTATGTCAAAAATCCCGATGTTATGCTGCCTCCGAATGCGCAGGGGAAACTGGATGTAGGCGGTGCTGTGGGACAGGGAATCCTTCGCATCATCCGTGATACAGGTCTGGCTGAGCCTTATGTTGGGGAGGTTGCTATAAGAAGTGGTGAAATCGCTGAGGATCTGACAGCTTATTTTATGGAAAGTGAACAGGTGCCTTCTGTTGTGGCTCTGGGGGTTTTAATGAATCATGATAATACAGTCCGGGAGGCCGGCGGTTTCATGATTCAGCTGATGCCGGGATGTCCGGATGAGCTTATCGATGAGCTGGAAGCAAAAATGGCCGGTGTGACGTCCGTTACCAATATGCTTAAGGAAGGCATGACACCGGAAATGATTCTGGAAAACATTCTTGGGGATATGAATCTTAAGATCAACGAGAGCATGCCGGTGCAGTATCATTGCAACTGTTCCCGTTCCCGTGTCACCAAAGCCCTTCTTGCTATTGGGAAAAATGAGCTTAAGGATATGATTGATGAGGGCAAGACGGTATCACTGGGCTGCGGTTTCTGCGGCAAGAGCTACGACTTTACCGTTGAGGACCTGAATGTCCTTCTTATGGCAGCGGAAAATAAAAAATCATAAGCTTTTTGATGCGTACGAGCAGACTTTAGCACTCCTGCACAGCAGACATGCTCTCGCTCCGCTCGTCGAGCAGCGCACGCTAAACTCACTCATCGTTTTTGACTCGAGTTCGTTAAGCGGCGGCCTCCTCGAGGGTCTGCTTTAGCAGGGGTGCATAGGTCCTGCTCTGTGCGTTACAAAATGCAGGGCGAATTTTATAGAGTTTGAACATAAACCATAAAATGTAGCTTGACGCATAGGGCGTCTTCTGATATTTTCTTTTGTTGGAAAATAAATAAGGTCATGCTTACCTTTATTAAGAGCCGGTGGAGGCACAAAGGGCCTGTGAAGCCGCGGCAACCTTTCAAATCTGAATGGTGCCAACCTGAGCGAGCGATCGAACAATAAGGGACTAATACATTCTGAAGGTTCGTTGGTTTGCAGCGGACCTTTTTTATGCGAAAAAATAAGGTTTATGATGATATGAACCCGAAATATATCGCAATGACGTGGAGAAGCAAGAATTTCCGCCGTTATTTTTCAAATTTCAGTGTTATTGGCGTATGCCGTATTTTCAAAAGAAAGGAATTAAAATGGAAAAACTTTTATTTACATCCGAGTCCGTTACAGAAGGACATCCGGATAAAGTCTGCGATGCTGTATCAGACGCAATCCTTGATGCCTGCATGGCACAGGATCCCATGAGCCGTGTTGCCTGCGAAACAGCAGCTTGCACAGGTTTTGTTCTTGTAACAGGTGAAATCACAACAAAAGCTAAGCTTGATATTCCGTCTATCGTTCGTGAAACCGTTAATGAAATTGGTTACAACGATGCTAAGACTGGTTTTGATGGCAATACTTGCGCTGTCATGGTAGCTCTTGACCAGCAGTCAGCCGATATCGCTATGGGCGTTGATAAGGCTCTGGAAGCTAAGGAAGGTGAACTGACAGATGACCTGGATACAGGTGCCGGCGATCAGGGTATGATGTTTGGCTATGCTTCTAATGAAACACCGGAACTGATGCCTTATCCCATCGAACTGGCTCACAAGCTGGCTCTTCAGCTGACTAAGGTTCGTAAAGATGGCACTCTTAAATATTTAAGACCGGACGGCAAGACACAGGTTTCTGTTGAATATGATGAGAATGGAAAACCTAAGAGACTGGAAGCTGTCGTTCTTTCCACACAGCATGATGAAGATGTAACACAGGAACAGATCCATGCCGACATCAAGAAGTATGTTTTCGATGAAATCCTTCCACGGGAACTGGTTGATGAGAAGACAAAGATCTTCATCAATCCGACAGGCCGTTTCGTTATCGGCGGACCTCACGGTGATGCTGGTCTGACAGGTCGTAAGATCATCGTTGATACCTATGGTGGTTACGCTCGTCACGGCGGCGGTGCTTTCTCTGGTAAGGACTGCACAAAGGTTGACCGTTCAGCTGCTTATGCTGCTCGTTACGTAGCAAAGAATATCGTAGCTGCCGGCCTGGCTGACAAGTGCGAGATTCAGCTTTCCTATGCTATCGGTGTTGCTCAGCCTACATCCATCATGATCGATACATTCGGAACAGGCAAGCTTTCTGATGAGAAGCTGGTTGAAATCGTTCGTGAAAACTTCGACCTTCGTCCGGCTGGTATCATTAAGATGCTGGATTTAAGACGTCCGATCTACAAGCAGACAGCCGCTTATGGACATTTCGGCCGTACAGATGTTGATCTTCCGTGGGAGCACACAGATCGTGCTGAAGCCCTCAAGGCTTATCTTGGATAAGAATAAGGGTGCAAGACTTTTGCTCCAACATTACAATTGAATGCTATGAATTCAGACTCCCGGAGAGAAATCTTCGGGAGTTTTTTTGTATAGGAATTTATTCCCATGCGATAAAAACGCTTCGTGGAGATGTGCACACGCACAAAGAAGAAATGTATCGCAAGCGACCGTGCTGGTTGCGAAGGTTTTGCGAGAAAAGAACTTTGTTCTAAGTAAAGTTTATAATGAATCATAGAATCTATGAAGTTTTCAACCTATTAACATGGTAGTAATATAGTCGACATATTTAAGGAACAGATAGAGGACAGGAAAATGGGAGCCAATAAAGAGAGACTGATTTCAAATTATTTTGAACTGGCCGGCATTGATGCCGAGTCATTTCATGAAAAGGAAATCGGTGGGGTGGTGGTTCAGAAATTAAATGAATATGGCTTGGAAGTAAGGACCGATACAACGGATGCAGTTTACCTGAAGGATTACCCGGATAGCTTCTCCAATATCTACGGATTTTTGAAAGGAAATGCAGAAGGCGAGCCGTTGCTCTTTACAGGGCATCTTGATACGGTTGCTCCCGGAAATGGAAAAGAACTTTTTATAACGGAAGATGGCCGTATTCAAAGCAAAGGTAATACGGTAGCCGGTGCTGATGATATAGCCGGTGTGGTATCTATTTTGGAAGCTCTTGCAGTCATTAAGGAAAAGAATTTGAAACACCCGGACATAGAAGTACTGATCACGGCAGCGGAAGAACCTTTCTGTGAAGGATCGAAATATTTTCATTATGATCTGATCAAAGCAAGGTCCGGTTACACTCTGGATCTGACAGGAAAGATTGGAACGGCAGCTATTTCAGCTCCTTCCATTATTTCCTTTGAAATAGACATTACCGGCAAAGCTTCTCATGCCGGTTTTGCACCGGAGGAGGGCATTAATGCTTTAAATATTGCCGTGGATGCCCTGAAGGAATTTAAGACTGGGCATATCGATGAAGAAACTACTTTAAATTTCGGGACCATCGAGGGAGGAAGCGGGAAAAATATTGTTCCGGAAAAAATAAGGATCACCGGAGAAATTCGAAGCTTTAACCATGAAAAAGCACGAAATATTTCCCACAAGATAAGAGAAGTATTTAATGAAAAAGCCCGGAAAGCCGGAGGAATGGCGCGATGTCAGATAGAAGAACACATCAGGGCCTATGCAGTGGGTGAAGAGGATATGGTGGTTCAGCATTTTCTTGAAGCAGCTAGAGAAGAAGGTCTTGAGACCAGACTTATCAAAACCTATGGCGGCAGTGATGCCAACAGGCTTAATGAAGAAGGTATACAAACCATTGTACTCTCCTGTGCCATGGAAAGAGTTCACAGCACCGAAGAGTACTCAGATATAGAAGAGCTGGTAAGATCAGCCAATCTGGTACTAAGACTTATGACATCAAAATTATAAAGAAGGAAAAAACTATGAAAAATAAATTTATTTCAATAACTTTAGCATCTGTGCTTTCAGCCGCCCTCCTGGCAGGCTGCGGCAACACGGCAACGATAACGGGCAGTACGGAAAGCTCTTCGGCGACTTCATCCACGGAAGGACAGACAGAAAAAAGCAGCGGAACATCCCAAAAAGAATCTTCTGATGAAAATACGGAAAGCCATGGCAAGCTTGCTGTTTCATTCCCTACGGGCAACATTCGTATCGCCATTAATATCCTGGCTCTTGAAAAAGGCTATTTTGATGAGGAAGGCGTGGAAATTGAGCAGGTTAACCTTCAGGGAACGGATGCTCTTACAGCCATTAATAATGGAAATGGAAGCCTGGATGTTCTGAATGTGGGATTCGTACCGGACCTGCAGGCCATAGGCTCCGGTTACGACTTAAAGATTATCGGTGGTACGGCAGTGGAAGGCGGTGCTATCGTTGCCAAAAAAGAAAATGCTGATAATTACAAAAACGATGATACCGTCATCAATATTGATGGCGTAACGGCAGCCAAGCTTGGATTTGTCCGGAATGAATCCTCCTGGGTTATTACCAGACAGTATCTTCTGGATAATGGGGTATCGGCTGATACCTTAAGCAGTATTGAAGACGAAAATAACGGTCACATTTCTTATTATCAGGATGAAACCTCCGTTGCCCAGGCTGTTCAGAAGGGCGAGGTCGATGTAGCTTTCCTGCCAATGGAATATGCCCTGCTTTATGCCGATGCCTATGATCTGGAAGTGGTGGCAGCGGCCGGGGATCTTCAGGAAAATTATGTCTGCTGCCGTGAAGTAACTTCTACATCCAGCCTGGAAGAAAAATATGATGCCTTTGTTGCTTACGAAAGAGCCCGGATCAGAGCCTTTGAATATTATAAGCAGGGTGAGACAGACGATACGGTAAAAGCCGATGTGGTGGATACAGTAGCTAAATTCTCCGGCAAGGAAACGGATTATGTTGAAACTTATCTCTATGGCGGTGTTACCAAATATGCCGTAGATCCAAACTCCACCGGTGTTGTGAAATATGTAGAAGCAGCCAACAATTCCGGCCTTCTTTCATCCTCAGCAACTGACTTTTCCACTTATGACATTACACAGAATATTGATACCTCAGCTTATGAAGAAGCGATTACTTCTTTAGTGGAAGAAAATCCGGATGATACTTTCTATGCTCAGGTACTGGAAGAGTATAAGGAAGCCAACTAAACGGCAATATTATAGGAACCGCTTCGCGAACCCTATAATCGAAATGCGAGCCATTTCATGGCTCTTTTATCGGCATAAAGCCGAGAAGACCAAAGGTGCAATTTTCCATTACAGGTCATGGCTGAAAATGGCAGTGATTTTGCAAATGGGGTGAATAAGCAGTGTGCAAAAAATAAATAGAGGATAGTGGTATGGGAAAGATTTACGATAATGTGGCTCAGCTCATCGGCAATACACCGATGCTGCACTTAAACAAAATTG
Organism: Oscillospiraceae bacterium; assembly: GCA_963607995.1. Lineage (GTDB taxonomy): Bacteria > Bacillota > Clostridia > Lachnospirales > Lachnospiraceae > Chordicoccus. The sequence goes on from CAVDGK010000013.1 coordinate 18,444, forward strand.
AAGAGGCAGAAGCTCTTCAGGCTAAGATCTACGCTAAGGTGGAAGGATTAAATCCCGGGGGCTCTGTGAAAGACAGGGCAGCCTTAAATATGATCGAAGAAGCAGAAAAGGAAGGTAAGCTAAAGCCGGGCGGCACTATCGTGGAAGGCACATCCGGTAATACCGGCATTGGCATTGCCCTGGTAGCTGCCGTCAAAAAGTACCATGCCATTATCTGCATGCAGGAGGGTGCCAGCCAGGAAAAAATCAAGATCCTTAAAGCTTATGGAGCAGATGTAGAGCTGACGCCGGCAAATGAAGGCTTTGCGAGAGCCGGGGGCCGGGCTGTGGAAATCGAGCAGGAGAGAGGAGCATTCCGACCGGCTCAGGGAGAAAATCCCCAT
>CAVDGK010000014.1:0-16813 GCA_963607995.1 Oscillospiraceae bacterium
CCGTATCTTCTCCTGAATATGCATGGATTCGTCTTCATGGCAAGGCAGTATTTGAGAATAACATGAGTGTAAAAGAAGGCTGTATGAACAATCCTATTGTTAAGGGACAGTATCAGACTGCAGACAATCCTATTTTTGAGGTATTTTATCTTGAAAATCCTCATGGCGTGATTGCTGATTTCTCTGGAAATCCACCGTATGAGTTTTAATTTCATATGAAATATATGGATTACCTGAAACTTCTGGTGGAGGAAATTCATTCTACAACGGTTGCAACCATAGGATTGGATGGGCATCCTCAGACAAGAATTATTGATATGATGTACTATGATGAAGAGGGGGTATATTTTCTCACAGCGAAGGGAAAGGCGTTTTATGATCAGCTCATGAAACAGCAATATGTAGCAATATCGGCAACAAAAGATAAAATTGCCGTTTCTCTTCGCGGAAAAATCAAAAATATCGGGAAAAAACATCTTGAGATTATGTTTGAGAAAAATCCCTATATGAAGAAAATCTATCCGGGAGATACAAAAGATGCAATCGAAGTATTTCAGCTGTATGAAGCCCAGGGAGAATTTTTTGATATCAGTAATCCTTCAAAGATTGTACGGGACACGATAACTATTGGGAAAGCAGAAGCAGTTCAGACAGGATATTATGTAGGAAAAGACTGTATCGGGTGTAAACTGTGCTATTCTGTATGTCCGCAAAAGTGCATTGATATATCATCTATTCCGGTCATGATCAATCAGAATCATTGTCTTCACTGTGGAAGATGTGCTGAAGCATGTCCAAAGCAGTGCATAGAGAAAAGAGGTTAGTCATGTTTTTTAATAAAATAAAAAAGAGACATGTTGACTGGCGAGACCTATTATGCGGCGTACCGGCCAGGGATTATGTTTTCCAGAAGGAAGCATATGAAGAGCAGATTAAGCATGCGGCTAAGATGATAAAAAATGCAGATGCAGTGATCATAGGAGCAGGAGCCGGTGCATCTACAGCAGCAGGCATTCAGATGGGCGGAAAAAGATTTCGGGCCAATTTCTCTGAATTCATAGGTAAATATGGCGGGCAGTATATGACAGATATGTATGCTGCAGGATTTTATCCATTTCCGTCAGAAGAGGCAAAGTGGGGATACTGGTCAAAAGTATCCCTGCTTAATCAGTTTGATTTGCCTGCATTGCCCCTTTACAAAGAGCTTCATGGCCTGGTTAAGGATAAGGATTACTTTGTGCTTACAACCAATGTAGATTCCCAGTTTTATAAAGCAGGCTTTGATCAAATGAAAATATTTGCGACACAGGGTGATTATGGAAAAATCCAGTGCCAGAGAGCTTGCCATCAAAAGGTTTATGATGCAGAAGAATTGTTTAGAAAGATGGACAAGGAAAGGCATGATTGCCTGATTCCGACCGATCTTGTGCCGAAATGCCCAGTATGTGGTGGAAAAATGGAAATGAACCTGCGCTGTGACGATTTGTTTGTAGAGGATGAAGCCTGGCATGAAGCGGTTGACCGCTATGCGGAATTTTTGGAAGAAGTAAAAGGGAAAAATGTTGTACTTCTTGAACTTGGAGTTGGCTTTAATACCCCTATCATCATTCGATTTCCATTTGAAAAGATGGTGCGTGAAAATGCATCTTACAGCCTGATTCGTCTAAACATGGATGAGGCAGTGGTGCCGGAAAGCTTTGGAGCGCGAGCTATTGGCATTGGTGGTGATATGGCAAAGGCGATAACGGATATGAGGAAGATGATTTCATGAATCAGAGTGAAAAACGGCTATTTCTGATTAATTATTTACTAAAAGAAGAAATACGTTTCGTGAGACAGAAAGTTCCGGCTGAAAAAAATGGTCAGGAAGAACTACTGCGTTCCCTTATGAATATCAGACCGCCAAGGCCTGTCAGCACAGAGTTTTTGAAAATTCAGGATGAATATCTCAAAGAAAGAAACAGGGAACGTGGGATTATAGATATTGTTGACCTTGAACCTGTAAAATCTGATTCGAGATTGTATATCTGGCAGGGAGATATTACGACATTGAAATGTGATGCCATCGTTAATGCCTGCAACAGCCGGATGCTTGGCTGCTTTTCACCGATGCATGCCTGCATTGACAATTTTATCCATACCTATGCGGGGGTGGAACTGCGGCTTAAGATGAATGAGATCATGCAAGCCCAGGGTCATGAAGAACCCACCGGTCAGGCAAAGATCACATCAGCGTATAACCTTCCATCGAAGTATATTCTTCATACCGTAGGTCCTATCATACAATGGGCAGTTACAAAAGAAGATGAAGAGCTTCTTGCAAGCTGTTACAGGCAGTGTCTGAAGCTGGCGGCAGAAAATGGAGTGGAGTCCATCGCATTTTGCTGTCTCTCGACAGGTGTGTTTCGCTTTCCACAGAAGAGGGCTGCGGAAATTGCGACCAATACAGTGAAACAATATCTTGAAAAAGATGGCAGAATAAAAAAAGTTATATTCAATGTATTTAAGGACGAAGACCTTAGAATCTATCGCGGCCTGCTTGAAAAAAGTAGATGCTGTAAATTGTAAATGGAATAGAAAGAACCCTTCGGACTGGAGGCATTCACGTGTTAGGTAAGGAGCCTGATATATGGAATGCACTACAGTCCAGAGGGTTTTATTTTATCGTATAGGAAACTTCGCTCCTATACGATAAAACGTTCCGCGAGGATGTGCAGTGGGTTTATAGCTTTCATAACCTTGGAATGAACAAGAGAGAGTAGTTATATTTTTAACCTGAAAATCTATGGTATACTTTGAAAGGACAAAACCAAGCACCTGTGGAACCACAGTAAGCCGGAGATTTATGATCAGGTTTGGGCAATCTGAATCCTGCAATAGAGCAGAATTATAAAAAACTTGTTTTATGAAAAGAAATAAACAGAGGTGGATATATGCGAAAGAAAGACAGAGAAATAACGGATTTTAATGAAATAGTAGAGATGATGAAATGCTGCGATGTATGCAGAGTAGCACTGAATGATGATGGATTTCCTTATATCGTGCCATTGAACTTTGGTATGGAGGTCGTTGATGGAGCAATCTATTTGTATTTTCATAGCGCACTTGAGGGATATAAAGCAGACCTGATTAAAAAGGACAACAGAGCCTCTTTTGAGATGGATTGCAAGCATCAGCTTCAGTATTTCGAGGAAAAGGGATACTGCACAATGGCATACGAAAGTGTGATTGGCAGAGGACGAATCAGAATTCTTGATGAAGAAGAAAAAATGGATGCATTAAAGAAGCTTATGGGACATTATCACAAGGAAAAAGAAACTTATTTCAATCCTGCGGCAATTTCCCGAACGCTTGTGTATGTTCTTGAAGTGGAAAAGATCACTGGAAAGAGAAAGATGCCGAAATAATATTGCTGTAAAAAAATCTGGACAGGTCTTTTTTAAAAAGATACTTGACCTGGAGCCAACTCCAGAAATCAAACTGTATTAAGCGAGGATAAAGTAGCAAATGTTGCTGAGCTGAAGGTACTTGGAAGAAATCTATAAAATGTGATTGTGGAAGAAGAGAAAATAATGTCACAAATAGAGAATAAAAAGAAAATATCTCTCATATATAAGGGCTTTATCGTATTGGCATCGGTTATTGGAATATTGCTTCAATGCGAAATTGGTACAAGCAACTTTTCATTGAGCAGTTTTCGTATGTTTACCACACTCAGCAATCTTGCGGTTGCTGTATTTTTCATTACCTATATTACGGTGAGGGTGTCAAAGTCAGCCTGTTCGGAAACAAAGGAAACAGCACTCAGATACTTTAAATTCATGATAACTATGTCCATTATGCTTACAGGCCTGGTAGCTCATTTTATGCTTAGAGAAATGTTTGTGAATATGGAGCCGATAGCAAAGGCAGGGCTGACACTTCTGCATTATGTTGTCCCGATTGCCACATTTCTGGACTGGATATTATTTGATGAAAAGGGAAAGACAGATAAGAAAATGCCGCTGTTTGCTACATTATTTCCGATTATCTATGTAGTGGTATCTATGATTGCGGCGCAGTTTATGACAGGCGATAACAAATATCCTTATCCATTCCTTAATGTGGATATGCTGGGAGTCGGAATGGTAGCCCTGAATATCGTTCTTCTGGCAGCTGCATTTATTGCGGTCGGATATCTTGGCGTGTGGGTAGATCATAAGCTGGATAGAAAAGGGCGAACATTAACAGTGTTCCGGAAAATGTTATAGAGGCAGGTAATCCCTGCAAGGTTATTTGTGCAATCACGGATAAAGATAAAAAGATTTTCTGGGATAGATAAAATATTATAGGAACCGCTTCGTGACCTTTATAATCGAAATGCTAAGCTGCTTGAGATTGTTTTCACATAAAATCATATATCCCAACCAAATACAAGAAGATAAAAGAAAACAGGGCTGGAGTCTGCAAGGGACTTCAGCTTTTAAACTATGCGTTGAATTACAAACGCTAATCCGGATTGTATAATAGTATTAAATTATCCAATTACAAGTGAAGGGTAACGACATAGAAGAGGAATGTAAAAAATCTGAAGAGGATTATGAAAAGGGAAACAATGTCACATATGAGGTATTGATGGAGGATGACAAGTTACTTTTGATGTTAGATGAGATTGATAAGTTGGTTAGCAGACAAGAAGATGGCGTACTCTATACAAAAGGCCATGATAGCGGGGCGGTATATTGGATTATGCCGGTGAAGGTACAGGTGTCTGAAAAAATTACAGATCAGGCTGTTGAAGAACTGGACGGGGAAGTTTCTGTGAAGATGGAATTCTTTAGAGAAAACATAATGCCATTATTTGTGGAGAAACTGGATATGGAAATTCCGGCAAACCGATATCATTATACGTATGCATTTAGTGATGAAGGACGGTATATTACAAGGTTTGAGGACTGCATGGAATACAATTTCTATAGTCCTGAGATTATTAGACAGATTGCAGATGAATTAAATGCAGATCCTACAACCAAGGAACTTGCAGAACTTTTGAAAGAAATGGCTGGGCAATGTGCAGAAGGCATTTTGATTGCTGTAATGGGGCCTTAAGGCTATGGATTATATTCTTGAAGAAGGCTGTATATAGAGGAGGGAAAAATGTTAACAACGGAGAATTTTGTACACCAGTTCATACCGTCACAGACTGTTAAGCAGTACATTTTTGAAAAACATATTTCGTTTACGGATAGGGAGAAGGCCACTATCATATGGAACAGTGATCTGTATCTGTCGGCAAAGCTTGTGGATCTTTATGATATATTTGCAGTTACCAAAGATTTGGAATTAAAAAAGCAGATGAAGGAAAGAGCAGCTTATGACAAAAAGGCACGCGATCAGTTTTATGATGCGGAGGGTGGCTTTATCTATGCAGTGAATTCACCTGAAGATGAAATGGAAGAAAATATCATCGGTTATTTCAAAAGGGCTGAAGCAGCATGCGAATATGGCGTGGGTGCAGGACGTGATTTTACTGTGCAGAAATATCAGCTTATAGATGGAGGTTCTGAAATTATAAAAAGCAGATCCATAACTTCACCATTGATAGAACCGAATCTGGAACTTCAGATAGAAGAGCATGAATCCCCAGGTGCACCGGTAGCGGAGATTGTATTTAATAGGTTTGGTACAATGTTGAGTTACTGGTCAGCAGAACTTCCGTTGGAAGAAGAGATTAAAGTTAATACATTAAGCAGGGAACGATTCGAAAATGCGTTTGTCAACATCCCCAATCCCTTCGAAGAGGGGGACTTGGTGAAAATCGTTGGCAAAGAGAAATCCGGCGTAGTGCAGACATCCCGGGCAGTGTGGAAGAAATTGACGAAAAAGGCACAGGAAAAAGATGCACCCTACGATTGGTCTGATGCGAGCCTACTCATTCAATTTGGTGAAGATCCCATGGACCACGGGCATATTAATCCTATATTCCTTGAACGTGTGTAATCTATGCAATATTCTTTTCCACAAAGGAAGAGGAGAATAACAGATTATTGGAAGCTGTATGTTGAAGTCTGAGAATAAGAGAGCATTGGCCAGGCGCAGATTACACGAATATAATGAGAAGATGAAAGCTTTAAATAATGATTACCTGTTGAAAGCGTAATACTTAGATAATTCTGAAATCAGAAATTTTGATTCCAGCATAGATTGAAAATATTAGTAAGGAGCGATTAAGTGAGATTTTATATTTCAGATCCTCATTTTTACCATGAAAATCTGAATACACAGATGGATAATCGTGGCTTCGAATCTGTCGAGGCCATGAATGAACATATGATTACACAATGGAACGATAAGGTTCGTAAGAATGATGAAGTGATCATTCTTGGCGATTTTTCTGTCGAAAAAGGGGAAAAGACCAACGAGATTCTTCATAGTCTGAACGGAAAGAAGTATCTGATTATCGGTAATCATGACCGATATCTGAAGGACAAAAAGTTTGATCAAAGTCTGTTTAAGTGGATTATGCCTTATATGGAGTTAAATGATAACAGGAGGAAAATTGTTTTATCCCATTATCCGATCTTTTGCTATGACGGGCAGTATAGAGTAAATGATAAAGGCGAGCCGAAGAGCTATATGCTCTATGGTCACGTTCATAATACTTATGATGAAATTCTGGTTAATCATTTTCAGAATATTACAAGAACCCAGAAACGACAGGAGTATCATTCGGGAGAAGAACGGCCGATTCCCTGCAACATGATCAATTGCTTTTGTATGTTTTCGGATTATATGCCACTGACTTTGGATGAGTGGATTGCTGTGGATGCCAAACGCAGGGAAGGGATGAACTTTTAAGGAAAGAATATTCTAAACTACCTGGATTTTTCATATTTTATTTAAAAATAAACGGGCTGGAGTCTGTAAGGGGACTCCGGCTTTTTCTATTTCTCGAAAATGGAGAATTAGCCCATTGCATTTCCATAATCGAATCGTGTATTTGTGCCATTTCCGTTCTCTATAATGAAGCTGCTATGAGGGCTAATTAGAAAAGAGTCCGAAATAATCGACGTAGGGAGTTCTATTGGACAGCATTTGTAGGAAAATGAATTCATCAAAAATGATTGTAATGAAACAACGAGAAGATACAACAATAGAACTTAGATTTAAGAGGAGGGAGCAGTTGGTGTAAAGATGAAGACAAATAAAGAGAATTCGAAAATGAGAAAACCATATGTTCAGATTCAGGAAGAAGCCGTAGAAAAATATAGTATGATACTCAACCCAAACTCGACATGTAGGGAACGGATGCATGTTCACCTAAGAACAAGGATGATTTGCAAATGGGACTACACTAGCAGCTTAAAAAGTACATTTGACTTGTTTCATGAGATAGGTCATTGCGAAAATAATAAGATGTCAATGAGAGTTTGCGAGAAAGAGTATTATGCATCAATCTGGGCGGTTTACACGTTGCTTGTCGATTACGGAATTAAAATTGATGACAAGACAATAAAGGCATATGCGGACTACATAGACGACGAAAAAGCACGAGGAATAAGAAGAGGCGGTAGCGGTTACGCCGAATTGGATTTTACAAACTATTGCAAGACACTTTATGCATCATGGAAGGGGGTATGAGTTATGTGGATAGTACAGGTAATTATTCTTTTTATATCCGTTAAGATTGGTGAATATATAAATAGTGGGAAAACGGAAGTCTACGATTGGTGCAGTGGTGTAGCGCAGATGGAAAGATATGAAAATATAATAGTTAAAGGGAAAGGTGAACCAAAGCTTTCGGATGAATGGGCGGCAAGGTATCATGCACAGTTTGGATATAAATACGACCCTTGGTATAAAGATTGGATGGAAAAGCATATAGTAACGTATAAACTGAACGGATATAATTACCCTGCTAAAATAGAAAACGAGAAAGAAATAGAATATTGGACAAAGAAATATACACTATCACATGAAGAATTTGAAAAATGGATGCAAGAAAAATGGAAGGATAAATATGTATGCGATCATACATATCCACCAGTCGGAGAGGTTGTTCCAATAGATAGTAGAGAAGATTGGTCTTGCGTTCCACATAGCATACCGAGTTTGTGGGATATAGAAAATTCATCGTATGCATCGGAATATTTATACAAATAATAAAAATTGATTTTCAACACAGGAACAATGATAGGGCTGATTGATGAAAATATATTTTGTTGTTAGGAAAGCAAATAATTCTTTAATAAACTATTTTATTGCACTATGTAATGCTGTCAATTATATAAAAACAATTCAAGGATATGAGAAATACAAAGTTGTTATAATTACAGTAGAAGAGGAGAAGGTGAATGAAGAATCATGCATTTGTAAATTGGCATCCAATTCTGGGTACGACATAACAGACTGGTAAACCATAAAGAAAATGTAAAAAGCTAAATTATACTGAAAGATTCGGCTTGCTTAAGGATAAACAATGGTAGCGTTATTACATACCATTTGGTCTGACAGTGGTCTAACTTGATTGTATGTTACGAATTTAAGATGAGGGCAGCTTAGAAGTGTTTGATCAATTCGAGATGAAAATGGAGAAAATAATAATGGCAAAGATTTTTATCACATTAACAGGAACGAAGTATTATCATGGCAATAGCTTCCTTGAACCGGGCATGAAGGTGAAGCTCATTAAGGAGCCGGACAATAAATATGACAAGGAAGCAATTAAAGTTTCCATGGAAGGTATCGGTGATATCGGGCATGTGGCAAACAGTTCCCATACAGTGCTTGGTGAATCTATGAGTGCTGGCAGACTATATGACAAAATCGGGGATAAAGCTACAGCAAAAATCATTTTGGTGACACCGTATGGAACCATCTGTAAGGTATCCAAGAAAAGTTTGATTGGGTTTGGAGATAAAGAAATGTCTCATGAGGAAGAGTGAAACTTCATTTCAGTCCTTCAGTAATCAGAAAGTCAATTGTTAACAAAAACCGTTACCGGTCATGTCGCCTCAATTGCACGAAAACGCAACTTAAACAGAATGTAATCTACATTCAAAGGCAGATAATAAAGAAAGACAAATGAGAACTAAGCGATGAACTTATTTCTTATTTGTCTTTTCTCATTGTAAGCCATCAGCAGATTGCGTCGATGAGCAAGCATGTACTTTATAGAGAACCCCTTTCTTTCAGATATTTTATGTTTTTTTATCTTCCCTTTGCAAAATGGAGATGTACAATAAAAATCCCTTACAGAAAGTGTCACATCAATCTGCGAAGTGGTATACTGGATTCAATCATAAATATAGAAATGGGGAATGGTTTATGCCGCGAGGGGTCAATCAGAAATTCAAGTTTACATACTTGATGAAAATAATGCAGGAGAAAACCGATGATGAGCATGCTCTTACCATGTCGCAGATTATGGGGGAACTGGAAAAGTATGATGTCACGGCTGAGAGGAAAAGTATCTATTCTGATTTACATGATATGACCGATAAGTTCGGAGTTGAAATTATCAGCGAGCAGATCGGCAGAGAGACGTATTATCATGTTGGATCCAGAAAATTTGAACTTGCAGAGGTGAAACTTCTGATCGATGCTATTCAGTGTTCTAAATTTATAACCAAGACAAAATCAAGAGAACTTATCAACAAAATCAAAGATTTCGTCAGTGAGCACCAGGCCAAACAGCTTCAACGTCAGATCTATATTAATGACCGCGTGAAAACCATGAATGAATCCGTTTATTATAACGTGGATGATATTCATACAGCCATTGCGCAGAATAAGAAAATAAAATTTAAATATTATAAATGGGATATCAACAAAAAGCTGATTCCAAGACATAATGGTGTCTGGTTTATTGCAAGTCCCTGGGCCCTTACCTGGAATGATGAAAATTATTATATGGTGGCTTATGATAACTGGGACCACAGGATAAAACATTATCGAGTCGATAAGATGATGAAAATTACCATTGAAGACGAAGAACGCGATGGCAAGGATGAGTTCAAAAACATCGATATGGCTGAGTATTCCAAAGCGACCTTTGGCATGTATCAGGGGAAGAAAACAAGGGTTAAGATTTATTTTGAAAATTCTAAGTGCGGTGTCTTTATTGACAGATTTGGCAAGGAAATCAGTTTTCATCCTATCGATGATGAACATAGTGAACTGAATGTATACGTTAATGTGAGCCCGCAGTTCTTTGGATGGATCTTTAGCCTGGGCAACAAGATAAAGGTGACCGGTCCGGATGAAGTTGTGGAAGAAATGGGACGGTATGCCGAGGAATTTCTGGCAAATTATTTAGGGTAAAGGAATTTTATAGAAGAGATTTTATATGAAAAAGTCAAAAAGGAAAATATTTTTTTCACTGGTACTGACTTGTGTATTATGTGCTATCACAGCTTGCGGAAAATCCGTCAAGGAAGATCTTAAAAATCTTATTGATAATGGTGTTGCCTATGCAACTAATTAGGATATGTATGTCATTATTGATTGGCATATTTTATCTGATGGAAATCCAAATCAATATAAAGAGCAGGCAAAAGTATTTTTTGATGAAATGTCAAAAAAATATGCTGACCACAACAATGTCCTATTTGAAATCTGCAATTAATAACTGGGAAGTTTCACTTCCATTTAATAAGGATATTACATTGTCTGACAGTTGGAACTGTAATTGCTCACTGGATGGAACCACTCTTTGCATTACTGCTTTAGATTATAATTCCGTTCTGCAGAAGGGGAATAGTGCAAATGATATTGGGTTCATAATCAATTGTCCATAAATGACCGGAAACAAGCATGAAGGGTTTAAAAATATTGACTAATGAAAGCAATAATACAAAGGAGCGATTGCCATATGGAAATTATAGAAAAGGATTTTCTCGAAGCTTTATCAGAGATTTATATTTCGATTTTTGTTATTGATTTGGAAAAGGATGAATTGCATCCCATCAAGAGTAATCCTATTATTGATCAGCTGATTGGAATTCCGGGAACGCTTCAGGAAAAGATGGATAATGTTATGCGCAAGATCAGCATTTCGGATCACGTGGAAATGATTTTGGATTTCACATGTCTGTCGACGCTTCCTCAGCGTATTCAAGGTAAAAATGTCCTCACGGAAGTCTTTGAGGGCCGGGTTAACGGCTGGTGCAAGGCACGGTTTTTGCGGGTTGGGGCGGATGTTGAAAAGCCGGCACGTTACGTTTTATACGTTGTAGAGTGCATTGATGAGGAAAAGAAAAAAGAAAATAAACTCCGCAAGCTGGCACAGACAGATCTGATGACTGGTATATTGAACCGTGGCTATGGAGAAAATCTCATCGATGAATACATGAAACAAAAAAAGCCGGGAATGTTCGTTTTGTTCGATGTGGATAAATTCAAACGTATCAATGATGTATACGGTCATGGTGTGGGCGATCAGGTGCTGATTGGTATTGCTGAGTCCATGAAGCATGTGAAATCTGAAGGCGATGTAATCATGCGTCTTGGAGGAGATGAGTTTGCTGCTTATTTTACAGGTGTTGAGAATCAGGAAAGGGGCAGTGAAGTTATCGGTAAATTGTTAAAAGAGATTGCTTCTATCCGAATCGAGCCGATTCAGGAAGAAATAAGCGTGAGCCTTGGCGCTGTTATGTATGAAGACGGAATTAATTTTTACAGTGCTTATCATATGGCAGACAAAGGTGTATATGAAAGTAAGCTGAATAAGGGAAGTTCTTATATTTTCCGTGCATAGAGGCTTTGGCATCAATACACTATGCATTTGAAAATGGAACCCCAATTTTAATAAACACAAATTTAAAATGACAAAGGAGAAAATTTAAAATGGATTATATTTCAAGAGACAAGGCATTTGAATTATTAAAGAAGTACAATAAGGATCCTTTTCATATACAGCATGCATTTACCGTGGAAGCAGTCATGAAATGGTATGCCAAAGAACTGGGTTACGGAGAAGAGGCTGAGTACTGGGGGATTGTGGGACTTTTGCATGATATTGATTTTGAAATGTATCCGGATGAGCATTGCCTGAAGGCACCGGAACTTTTAAGAGAAGGTGGAGTGGGAGAAGATATTATTCATGGGGTCTGCTCCCATGGATATGGTATCACGGTTGGAAATGGCACAACCATTGATGTGGAACCTACTCATCTTATGGAGAAAGTTCTGTTTGCGGCCGATGAACTGACAGGTCTGATCTGGTCAGCGTCCCTTATGAGACCATCAAAGAGCACTAAAGATATGGATCTGAAATCTCTTAAGAAGAAATATAAAAGCAAGGGTTTTGCAGCCGGATGCTCACGGGAAGTAATTGCCAGAGGTGCGGAACAGCTTGGCTGGGAGCTTGACGAGCTTTTAGAGAAGACTTTGGAAGCCATGAAAGCATCCGAAGATATCATAAATGCTGAGATGGAAGCTGAATTCCCAAAAGAAGAGGAAGAGGGGATGAAGCTTATTGAAAATGAAAATGGTCTTGGTATTGAACCTTTATTTGAAGAACAGGTGGACTTTAATACATTTTCAAAGTCGGATTTTAGAGCTGTAAAGGTAAAGGCTTGCGAGGCTGTGCCAAAATCTAAGAAACTCCTGCATTTTACGCTGGATGATGGTACGGGAATCGATAGAACGATCCTTTCCGGCATTCATGCTTATTATGAACCGGAAGAACTGGTAGGAAAAACGTTGCTTGCCATTACGAATCTGCCGCCAAGAGCCATGATGGGAATTGATTCCTGCGGGATGCTTCTGTCAGCCATTCATTATGAAAATGGAGAAGAGCGGCTTAACCTTGTTATGCTTAGTGATGCCATTCCGGCCGGGGCAAAACTTTATTAATCGTATAGGAAATTATGTAAAACCGGAAATATTGTGGGGAAAAGAAAGTGACTACAGAAGAATATAAAGCAGCTGCCGCTTATTGGACACAAAAAGAGCGGACAGAAATGCCGGTTGGGGAATTAAAGAAGTTTACAGAAGAATATCTTGAAAAGTGCGGTGTTTGCGCCCTTGCAACAGGTGCAGGGGACTATGTTAGATGTACACCATTGGAATATAGCTTTCATGATGAGAAATTCTGGATTTTTACAGAAGGCGGCGAAAAGTTTATTGGACTGGAAAAAAATAAAAATGTCAGTCTAGCTGTTTTTGATGCAAATCCGGGTTTCGGATCTTTGAAAAGTGTGCAGGTGATGGGAATCGCAGACCTGATCGAGCCTATGTCTGAAACTTACATTTCTCATGCGGAATACAAGAAAATTCCTGTGAAAGCCTTGCAGAATCTGGTGGATCAGGGACGTCCCATGAATCTTCTTTGCATTACCCCAGTCAGAATGGATGTTTTATGCTCGGATTTTAAGAAAGATGGTTATGACAGCAGACAAGTGCTGATTTACAATCTCGAATAAAGAAGGAAAAAGTCTATTATGAATAGTATTTTTCATAGAATCAGTGTCAGAAAATACCAGGACAGGGTGGTTGAGGCAGAAAAGATCGAGCTGATATTAAAGGCTGCCATGGCGGCTCCCTCTGCATGTAATCAGCAGCCTTGGGAATTTTATGTGGTATCGGATAAGGCTGTGATTGAGCAGTTATCGAAGGCGGCTCCCTATGCGATGTGTGCAAAGAATGCACCGCTGGTTTTTGTGCCCTGCTATCGATCCCAGGGCATTGCACCGGAGTATTTCACCATTGATATGAGTGCCTCTGTGCAGAATATGCTGCTTGAAGCAGATGAGCTGGGACTTGGTACGGTATGGCTTGGAATCGCACCTCATGAAGAACGTATGGCAGCAGTTGCCGAAGCACTTAACCTTCCGGAAGAACTCCATGCTTTTGCCCTGGTTCCCTGCGGATATCCTGCAAAAGAAAGACCACAGGAGGATCGCTTTGAGACATCACGGGTACATTATGTTGGTGAGACTCTCAATGGCGGAGAGAATGCATAGGAAACCGATTTCAGGCACTAACATCGGTTGCGAGAACTTCGCAAGAAAAATTTTTTAGGAATGGTAAGCCGTATCAATGAAGAAACTGCTTTTTGTCAATGCCTGTATCAGGGAAAATTCCAGAACGGAAGAACTTAGCAGGCAATATTTGAAAAATTTGGAAAATGAATATCAGATTGAAGAAGTTCAGTTGTCAAAACTGGATATCAGGCCCTTTGATGCAGCTATGTTAAAGGAACGGGATGAGGATATTTTTCAGGGAAGATTTGATTCGGAAAAATACTTTCCGGCCCATCAATTTGCAGAGGCCGATAGCATAGTTATAGCGGCTCCTTATTGGGACTGCTTGTTTCCGGCAGTTTTGAGGGTTTATCTGGAACATATCTGTGTGACAGGAATCACTTTTGCTTATGGAGAAAATGGTGAACTGATAAAAAAATGCCATGCGGATCAGTTGACTTATATCACAACCTGCGGAGGCTTTTTGCCGGAAAATTCGGCAGTAGAGAAAACGATTCGTGAAATGGGCAGACTTTTTTCTATTGAGAAGATATCATTGTATGCAGCAGAAGCCTTGGATATATTTCCGGATAAGGTAGAGGAAATCTTGGGAAAGAAGTTGAATGAGATAATGAAATATTGATGCAATAAAGGAGGAGCACATGAAAAAATCATATGCTCCTTCTTAAATGTGAGTTTTGAATGGAAAACGAATTTGTCTTTATTATTTTTTTATATACATGTGATCCGGGAACATATCACCAAATGTGACCAGGAATGAAACGATTTCATGTAAAGCCTTCATAAGAACTCCTTTCTGCGGATTATTTCTTCCGCATGGACCAGATAATAAACAAGTCAGAGCAATCCCTCTTATGTATGACGGAGGGAATTAACTTTGGCAACAATAGGATTTTGGGAATTCTATTGTTTAATTATTGGAGTGGAAGCTTCCTTTTCTCTCGTCTCTTTGTGCCATTATAATATAACAAAGATTTATAATATGGAAATACTTGTTTTATTTATATTACTATATGAAAAAGATATTATCACAACGCCTGCATTATGCAATGATCGAATCTGAGATAGAGTCGGTTTGAAAAGTCTTACCGATTTTTATGGCGCTGCGGTCAGTTGTTTCCGTATTATTTGAAACGGCTTCCTGTCTGCCTGAATTTTTGACGCAGTTATAAGAAAGAACTGATGCGCCGGCAAGAAGTGCAATGATCAAAAGTACGGAAATAATGGCTTTTCTTTTATTCTGTTTCATAAATAAAATCCTTTCTGTGTGTTATTATCTCAAAAAGAGGTTTGAAAATCCATTGATAAAAGAAATAAAGAGTTTTTGTCCATTATAGAATATTTTCCATTGGACGCAACTTTATAAAACATTGTATAGATGGCTTAAATAAAGGTTTTTATGCAAAATAAATAAGAAAGTATAGAGAGAATAATGGCTGAATTATCAGAAACAAAAGATAGGAATGAAGTCAAAGCTTACTTTCATTTGCCCGGGCTTTTTGAATTTTATGATTTATACAAGGCATTTTTAGTTCTTTACCGGGAACACAGAGAATATTTTTATGACTGGTGCGAAATTGGGTCGATCTATGGTGCTCCGGCAGATTGTCTTTGGGGCGGCGGACGAGCCGGTTTTGGTGAGACAGGAACGGACGATGTTTTGCATCTTATGAAGGAGTACGATATATCAGCCAGGCTTACCTTTAGCAACTCTCTTCTTAAGGAAGAACATTTACATGACAAAAGATGCAATGACTTATGCCGTCTTTTTGAGAATCCGAAAAATGGCATTATTGTGGCATCGGATCTTTTGGCAGAATATATGCAAAAATATTATCCGGACTATTATCTTGTCTCTTCAACAACTAAAGTTCTGACTGAATTTAAAGATTTACGGGCCGAGACAGAGAAAAATGAATTTCGTTATGTGGTGCCGGATTTTCGGCTAAATAAAGCGTGGGATGAATTAAAAAATCTGCCACAATATTTGAAGGATAAGTTGGAATTTCTTTGCAATGAGTGCTGCTGGATCGGATGTCTGGATAGAAAAGAGTGTTATGAAGCTGTCAGCAGGAAAAATCTGGGAGAAGATGCAGAAGAACATATTTGCAGATCGCCGGGGGCAAAAGAGGGGTACCGCTTTTCGAAAGCCATGGAAAGCCCGGCTTTTATCAGTAAGGAAGATATTCAGAATGTTTATCTGCCTATGGGGTATTCAAATTTTAAAATTGAGGGCCGCAGTCTTGGCAGTGCTTTGATTTTGGAATTTTTACTTTTCTATATGACTAAGCCGGAGTATCAGCTTAAAGTCAGGGAAGAAATTTACCTTGATAATATGCTGGATTTATTTTGAAAAAGATCATCAAAAATGTTAGCCTTCTTATAGAGATGATGATAGTGTAAAATATTTTGTGTAAACGTTAGTTCCTTAGATATAGAAAACTTATTTAACGAAAAATGTTTTCAAAGCAAATCCTTTCTTGAAATAAAAGACTGGGTTGCAGTAGAGACAATATATTAATTTAAAGAAAGACTTTAAAACAGAATATGGAACAAAAACTTTTATATCACGGTAGTAACGTGGAAGCAGCCAGTCCTCGTATTCTGCAAAATAGGTTCTATAAGGATTTCCTGAACCTTTCTATGAGCCATTCTATGTGATGGCAAGAGCTTATCAGGATGGTGAATTCTAAAGGAGAAAAATAAGATGATAAAAGTACTATTCGTTTGCCACGGCAGAATCTGTACTTTTTTCTGAAATGCCTTAAAATTAAGGATTTACGGGACTTGGAAAGTGATTTGTACCCCTGTTGTACCCCTATTTTGAAAATTTTATTAACCAGACT
>CAVDGK010000015.1:0-16414 GCA_963607995.1 Oscillospiraceae bacterium
TTTAATGCATCTGTGATCAGATCGATGGCTTCTAAGAGGGAATTTGCGGTTGTGATGCATCCGGGAATATCCGGTACTTTGGCGTAAAAAATATCATTATCTTCGGTAATAATCGCATTGTATGTATATAACATCTCTATATCTCCTTTTTATTTTCCTTTATTTCGTCTGGCTATATTTGCTTCTTTGAAAATATAGTCCATGTCATATTCATTGAAGTCATGCCGCTTAATAGGAATAGTCATTTTGGTTTCGGGATTAAAATATATGTCATGACTCTTTCCGCTTCTCTTAAAAATAAAACCACTTTTTTGAGTTCTTTAATCGCTATTTTTCTAGGATTCATATTGTTCCTTTATTATGATAATACACAAAAATGCGTATAAAACAAGACGCTTTTTGAAAGATTCATTATCTTTGTTACTTACAATTTGGAATGATAGAATAGCATAAAAAATTAAGCACTTAATTAAACCGGGGAAGAAAGCATAAGGTGTGATATTAAAACATAAAATGGTTATATTTTATGAAAGTTCAAGTCCAGTGCTTCGTAGGTACGTAGTGCCACTTTTATATGAGCAGATAGCGAAGCGGATTGTAAATATCCGCTTGACTGAAAATGCTTGATGAAAGAATCCATGAAAGGCAATAAAAAAGTGATAAGAGCTTAACTCCAGAAGAAATAGCCCTTATCACTGCAATAATTAACCTGATAGCTGTAATACTTGAAATCATAAAAGAATTACTTAGCTGATCAGGAGGGGGGAGGCTTACACAGCTCCCTCCGTATAAAATAACACAACAAAGGGAAAATAGATAGGAAAACATAAGGAATACATGATTGTAATAAAAATTTTACTGCTCTTGAAACAGGAGAAATTCTGCTTCATAAGATCATCACTAAATACAACATACTTCTAAACATTATCTATGGTATAATGACAAAGATTGTGGTTATGCTCAATGCTTTTAAGCAATTGAAAAAAGCTGGAAATCTGGTATGTAGCATTTTCACAGATACAAAAACTCTTTTATTAAAAAGTGGAGGAATTGATCATGAATGAAGTTTTAAAGGCTTTAAAGGAAAGAAGAAGCTGTAAAAAATATAAACCGGATATGCCTGAGCAGGCACTGATCGATGAGGTAATCGAAGCCGGACTTTATGCTCCCAGTGCCATGGGTACACAGAAAACAATGATGCTTGTCGTAACAGATAAAAAGGTTCGGGATCAGCTTTCTGATATGAACCGCCGTGTTGGTGGCTGGAAGGAAGGTTTTGATCCTTTCTATGGTGCTCCGGTCGTTATCGTTGTTCTGGCAGAAAAAGACTGGGTCAATAAAGTTTATGATGGAAGTCTTGTGATGGAAAATCTTATGCTGGCTGCTCATTCCCTGGGACTTGGCAGCTGCTGGATCCATCGTGCAAAAGAAGAATTTGAATCTGAAGAAGGAAAAGAACTCCTTAAGAGCCTTGGCATAGAAGGAGAGTGGGATGGCATCGGCCACTGCGTTCTTGGCTATGCAGAAGGCGAAGCTTCCACACCGGCTAAGCGCAAGGAAAACAGAGTTCATTACGTTTAAATTATAGAAAACGCTCTGCAGATTCTGTAATCAGATTGACGATGAAGTAAAAAAGCGTTTATTGGAGGTTACTTCACCACATCTGGTGAGTTATTCAAGGGCTTTCTATTGTTAAGGAGATTTTAATGCCAGTTTTTGATTTTAACAGTACACCGGATGCCAAAAAGGATCCGGTGTGTACATATACGGTTTTTAAATCCGATGAGCACACGGTATCTAAGGACCAGCCGATCCTTGTTCTTGACCGGATTGCAATGGGATGGCCTCATCACGCCGAAGGTCTTTTCGTTAATCCCATCAAACGGACCGCTTTTGAATATGCCAATGAAAATGGCCGGAAAGAAATGGCGGATATTCTGGAAATCGATGCCCGATTTACCAGCCTTCTTAAATGGCTCGGTGAAAATCACATCCATGTGCGTTTATCCGGAGCGGAAAAAGACGGAAAATATTTTGTTTATAAAATCCGTGAAATGAGCTTTGGCGCAACGACCAAACTGTCGGCGGAAGATGGATTTCTTCAGTTTATGATCGAACGCCTTCTTGCCAGCAATGCGCCGGGAGACGAAAAAACTGAAGAGGAGAGTGAAGAAGAAGGCGATGACATGAAGCTTACCAGCATTCAGAGCATCACCGATTTTCTGAATTGTGCGGGAAAAACCCTTCCCGAAAATATCCGCCTCTGGGCCAGACGTAATCTGGCAGTAGCAAAATCCAATGAGGTAACAGTGGAAGAAAGACGCCATGCTCAGCGTGCTCTTTCTATCATGCTTAACATTCAGTGGAAAGGAAATTATTTCCCATCCATCGATCCGGTAGAGGCCAGAAAAATTCTGGATGAAGAGCTTTTTGGTCTTGACCGTGTTAAACAGAGAATCATAGAAACCATTATTCAGATCAACCGCACCCATACGCTGCCGGCTTATGGTCTCCTTTTGGCAGGACCTGCCGGAACCGGTAAATCCCAGGTGGCTTATGCTGTGGCAAGGATCCTGAAGCTTCCCTGGACGACCTTGGATATGAGTTCCATTAACGATCCTGAGCAGCTGACGGGAAGTTCCCGTATCTATGCAAATGCCAAGCCCGGTATTATCATGGAAGCTTTTTCTATGGCGGGAGAGTCTAATTTAGTTTTCATTATTAATGAGCTGGATAAGGCAGCGGCCGGCAAGGGGAATGGAAATCCGGCAGATGTTTTGCTTACTTTGCTTGACAATTTGGGATTTACCGATAATTATATTGAATGTATGATTCCGACAGCTGGTGTTTATCCCATTGCAACAGCCAATGACAAGGCCTCTATCAGTGCACCGCTTCTGTCACGGTTTGCGGTGATTGATATTCCGGATTACACACCGGAAGAAAAGAAAACGATTTTCTCAAAATTTGCCCTGCCGAAGGTGCTCAAAAGGATGGGACTTCTTGAAAGTGAATGCACGGTTCAGGAAGATGCATTGGATGTTATTGTCCGTGAGCATGCCGGTGACAGCGGAATTCGTGATCTTGAGCAGGTAGCTGAGCATCTGGCAGCCAATGCCCTTTATCAAATTGAGGTCGATAAGGTAAAGACTGTTGACTTTGATGCGGAAATGGTAGAGAAACTTCTGTCCTGAGCATGAGCATTTTGTCGAAAATATAAAAAAGAAACCGAAGGGGAAAATCATGTTTGTAAAAAATATGAGATGGGGAAAAGATGGTGATCCGGCGGATAATACCGTTGTGGAGATCATGGTTACCTCCAAAGATGGCTTCAATTATTTTGTTCTGATATCAAGAGCTTTTGAGGAAGATGATATCCGTATTTCTTCTATGCCGATGTTTGATATCGCACTTACCATGACAAATGGTTATAATGTTTCCTTTGAAAATGAACTGGTGAAGCTTAACACTATGACGGAAGAACATTATGCTTACGAGCTCGATGAGGTTCCCCAAAATGAACTGGATCATTCAAAGTTTGGTAAAGTAATCCGTCTGGCCAGGGTGGCTATGGACGAATGTGATGCCATGGAAAAACCGGATTATTTGTCCGCTCAGGAATTTATTAAACCCTATATTGATCAGAATGTTAATAAAATGCCTCTTCCAATGCCGGAGAGTCATTAATCGATCGAACCCGATTCTATGCTCAGATACAGTCGAAGATTAAAAGGTCGGTCAGAAACGGCATACATTTTCGATGGAAAATCTGAATAACAAAAATTTACCTAAATCGAGCAACATTTTTTTGTTGAAATTATCTTGACAGAAGAATTTTGAGAGGGTATTATTGTCGCATGAACAAAGGCGTTCGAGAGAAATCCCGGACGCCTTTTTCTTTTAAAACACATAGAAAACAATAAGGAGATAGCAGATGAGTGAAATTGAAAATCTCAATGTAACGGATATTTTCGGTGCAGATGTATTTAACGATACTGTCATGCAGGCACGTCTTCCGAAAGGTGTCTACAAAAAGCTTCACAAGATTCAGGCTGAAGGCGGAGAACTGGATCTGGCAACAGCAGATGTCATTGCCGAGGCTATGAAGAACTGGGCAATTGAACAGGGAGCAACCCATTATACACATTGGTTCCAGCCGCTGACAGGCTCAACTGCTGAGAAGCACGATTCATTCATTTCAGCTCCGCTTCCGGATGGCAGCGTTCTGATGCATCTTTCTGGCAAAGAGCTGATCAAGGGTGAACCGGATGCTTCATCCTTCCCATCAGGCGGTCTTCGTGCAACCTTCGAAGCCAGAGGCTATACAATCTGGGATTGCACATCACCGGCATTCGTCAGACATGATGAAACAGGTGCTATCCTTGTTATTCCGACAGCTTTCTGTTCCTATACAGGTGAGGCTCTTGACAAGAAGACACCGCTTCTTCGTTCCATGGACACTATTTCTTCAGCTGCCATCAGACTTCTGAGAATGTTTGGCAATACCACATCAAAGTCTGTAAGACCTTCTGTTGGTGCTGAACAGGAATATTTCATTGTTGACCGTGAGAAATATCTTGAAAGAAAAGATCTTATTTTCGCAGGCCGCACACTTTTCGGCGCAATGCCTCCGAAGGGACAGGAACTTGATGATCATTACTTTGGTCACATCCGTCCCCGCATTGGCGCTTTCATGAAAGACGTTAATGAAGAACTCTGGAAGCTGGGCGTTCCGGCAAAGACACAGCATAATGAAGTAGCTCCGGCACAGCATGAGCTGGCTCCTATCTATGAAGAAGCCAATGTGGCTGTTGATCACAATCAGCTGGTTATGCAGGTATTAAAGAGAGTGGCTACTCGTCATGGTCTTCGCTGCCTGCTTCATGAAAAACCATTTGCCGGTGTTAACGGTTCTGGTAAACATAATAACTGGTCACTGACAACAGATGACGGTATCAATCTTCTGAATCCGGGCAGCAATCCGCATAAGGATCTCCAGTTCCAGCTTGTTCTTGCCTGCATCCTGAAGGCTGTTGATGTTCATGCTGATCTTCTTCGTGAATCAGCATCAGATGTTGGCAACGATCATAGACTTGGTGCTAACGAAGCACCGCCAGCTATCATTTCTATTTTCCTTGGCGAACAGCTTGAAGATCTGATGGATCAGATTATTAAGACGGGTTCTGCAGAATCTTCAAAGAAGGTCGATACTCTGGTAACAGGTGTTGGTTCTCTCAATGATATCAGCAAGGATGTTACGGATCGTAACCGTACATCACCCTTTGCTTTCACAGGAAATAAGTTCGAGTTCCGTATGGTTGGCTCCCGCGATTCTATCGCCAGCCCCAATACTGTTCTTAATGCCATTGTTGCAGAAGCTTTCAATGAAGCCTGTGATGAACTGGAAAAGGCAGATGATTTTGAAACAGCCTGCAAGGCTCTGATCCGCAAGCTGATGACAGATCACCAGAGAATCGTATTCAATGGTAATGGCTATTCAGATGAATGGGTTGCTGAAGCTGAAAAGAGAGGTCTTCCGAATATTCGTTCCATGGTGGATGCTATTCCGGCTTTGGTTACAGACAAGGCTGTTAAGCTTTTTGGTGATGCTCATATTTACAGCAAGGCTGAACTTGAGTCCCGTGTTGAGATTCTTTATGAAGCTTATATTAAGGCAATCAACATTGAGTCACTGACTATGCAGCAGATGGCTTCCAAACAGCTGATCCCGGCAATTGTTTCTTATACAGGCATGATGGCTGGTGATATTAATTCCCTGGAAGCTGCAGGAGCAGATGCTTCCGTTCAGAAAGAGCTGCTTGACAAGGCTTCCGGTTATCTCAAAGAAGCATATGCTGCTCTGAAATCTCTGGATGAGATTACAAAGAAGGCTCAGGCTATGGAAGATGGCCGTGAAAAGGCTGTTGCATACAGAGATGAGGTTATTCCGGCTATGGCAGCTCTGAGAGCTCCCCTCGATGCAGCTGAGCTTATCGTTGATGAAGATATGTGGCCGGTACCTACATACTCAGAACTTCTCTTTGAGGTATAAAAAAGTATCATAAACCTTTAGTTTTAATATTGGTCATCAAAAACAAATTCAATTATTATGTGAGTGAGATGACTTTGGCCGACCCGGCAGTATGCCGGGTCGGTCGTAGTTCGTGTTATAGATTGAAAAATGGTTTTCCAATAGAGAATAATCTGATACGTTTTGTATGACAGGAACTTAAAAATAAATATGGCAAGTGCCCACAAAGGAGTGAAAGGATGAGTTATACGAAAGAAGACATCATGAGAATCGTAGAAGAAGAGGATGTTGCTTTCATTCGTCTTCAGTTTACGGATATTTTCGGAACTCTTAAGAATGTCGCCATTACGGCAGACCAGCTTGAAAAGGCACTTGACAATCGGTGCATGTTCGATGGTTCATCTATTGGCGGTTTTGTCAGGATTGAAGAGTCGGACATGTTTTTGCATCCGGATTTAAATACTTTTGCCATTTTTCCGTGGAGACCTTCCCAGGGAAAAGTTGCCCGTCTTCTGTGCGATGTTTACACGACGGAGGGCAAACCTTTTGACGGGGATCCCCGTTATGTCTTAAAAAAAGCTATTGCCGATGCGGCAAAAATGGGTTATACCATGCAGGTGGGTCCTGAATGTGAATTTTTCCTTTTTACGACAGATGATGAAGGAAAGCCCACCACAGAGACGAAAGAGCATGCCGGCTATTTTGATATCGGTCCCTTGGATTTTGGTGAAAATGCCCGCCGTGATATGGTGCTGACTCTGCAGGATTTGGGAATCGAAACAGAAGGTTCCCATCACGAAGGGGCACCGGCCCAGCACGAGATCGACATTCATTATGGTGAAGCTTTAAAAATTGCGGACGACATCATGACTTTCCGTATGGCTGTTAAGACTATTGCCCGCCAGCATGGTCTTCATGCCTCTTTTATGCCGAAACCATGTGAAGGTGTGGATGGATCATCTCTTCATATCAATATTTCCCTGCTTAAAGATGGCAAAAATATCTTTGATGATCCCACAGATAAGAATGGTCTTTCAGAAGAAGCCTACTGGTTTATGGGTGGTATCATGAAGCACATTGTAGGTATGTGTTCAATCCTTAATCCTATCGTTAATTCTTATAAAAGACTGGTTCCGGGCTTTGAGGCACCGGCTTATATTGCCTGGGGTGCCGGCAACAGAAGCCCGCTGATCCGCGTACCTTATGCTTCTGATGAGAGACAAAGACGAATTGAACTGCGTTCTCCGGATTCAGCTACAAATCCCTACCTGGCCCTGGCTGTTATCTTAAAGGCCGGCCTTGAAGGCATTAAAAATAAGATCACGCCGCCGGCTCCGGTAGATGTTAATATTAACCGCCTGACTCATGATGAACTGGAAAAGCAGGGCATCAGACAGCTTCCGGTTAATCTTCACGAAGCCTACCATGCATTCCAGAAAGATTCACTGGTTCAGAAAACTCTCGGACGCCATATTTGCGAGAAGTATGTTGAATTCCAGAGAGCAGAGTGGATGGATTATTCCAGACAGGTCAGTAGTTGG
Organism: Oscillospiraceae bacterium; assembly: GCA_963607995.1. Lineage (GTDB taxonomy): Bacteria > Bacillota > Clostridia > Lachnospirales > Lachnospiraceae > Chordicoccus. The sequence goes on from CAVDGK010000015.1 coordinate 7,573, forward strand.
GAACTTGACAACTATCTGTATCGTCTGTAAAGCAGGGTAGATCATTGGCTAATATTGTCGTTGTATTCCGAAAAATAGAAGACGCACGAAGCATCAGGAGCCTTCTTGTCAAAAATGGTTTTTCGGTGACTGCGGTTTGCTCCACGGGAAGTCAGGCCATTGCCAAGATCGACAGCCTGCGGAATGGCATCGTGGTCTGTGGCTATCGTCTGACGGACATGATGTACAGCGAACTGCATGAAAATATGCCTAAGGAATCGGCTATGCTGCTTATGGCAAAAGCTGATGTCCTGCCTGATCTGCAGGAGAATGATATTGTTTGTCTTCCTATGCCGACAAGCGTAAGAAATCTGGTTGAAACGGTGAGCATGCTTGAGCGGACTGTTGAGCAGGCTGTTCGAAAGAGAAAGAAACAGCTTCGCAGCCGTTCCCAGGAAGAAACCGAAATTTTAAATAAGGCAAAGAGCCTTCTGATGGAGAGAAATAATATGACAGAGCCGGAGGCTCATCGTTATATTCAGAAGAGTGCGATGAATACCGGGACGTCTCTCGTAGAAACAGCCTATATGGTGCTGGATCTGTTCCGGTAAATGATGAATATATGAGTTTATAAAACCTGCAAAGCAGGAAAAAAATAAAAAGAAATAAAAGATGAAAGGAGGAAGAAATTATGGCAGATATCGTATTTATGGAGGGGAAGGGGCTTAATAACAATAATACAGTTCTGGCCGAGCTTCTTGCTCCGGAGCATCTTGGAGAAACGTATGTGACCAGAGGCACGGTGCATACCATCCGTTCTCTGGGACAGGTTTCATTTATTATCCTGAGAAAAAAGGACGGACTTTTCCAGGTGGTTTCGGAAGAAGGAGATGTGGTAATTGATGGCAAGCCGCTTCAGGAAGCTGCAACAGTTGAGGTAAAGGGGGTCCTTGAAGCTAATGAAAAGGCACCGGGCGGTGTTGAAATGAAGCTGAGGGAGATCACAATTTTATCCACACCGGCTGAACCGCTTCCAATCCCTATTTCCAAATGGAAAATGAATGTTTCTTTGGAAAAGAACCTGAATTTAAGACCTATCACTTTAAGAAATATCCGGGAAAGAGCTAAATTCCGCATTCAGATGGGTATCGGGGAAGGGTTCCGCAATTTCCTGACATCTCAGGGATTTACAGAGGTTCACACACCGAAGATCGGTGCCAGAGGTGCTGAAGGCGGTGCCAATATTTTTAAACTTGATTATTTCCACCATCCGGCCGTCCTTTCCCAGAGTCCCCAGTTCTGGAAACAGATGATGGTAGGTGTCTTTGAAAGAGTATTTGAAATCGGACCGGTTTTCCGTGCCGAGAAACACAATACCAAGAGACATTTAAATGAATATACATCCATGGACTTTGAAATGGGCTTCATTGACAGCTTCTACGATATCATGGATATGGAAACTGGTGCTCTTCAGGCGATTATGAAGAACCTGCAGGAAAATTATGCAAAGGAACTGAAAATCCTGAATGTGGATGTTCCTAATGTTGATAAAATTCCTTCAGTCCGTTTTGATGAGGCCAAGAAACTGGTTTCTGAGAAATACAACAGACAGATTAAGAATCCTTATGACCTTGATCCGGAAGAAGAAGTACTCATTGGTCGTTATTTCAAAGAAGAATATGGTGCGGATTTCGTCTATGTTACTCATTATCCTTCTAAAAAACGTCCCTTCTATGCTATGGATGATCCGGCAGATGAGACCTTTACTTTGAGCTTTGACTGCCTCTTCAGAGGACTGGAAATCACTACCGGTGGTCAGAGAATTCATGATTATCAGATGCTTCTTGATAAGATTGAAAAGAGAGGCATGACACCGGAAGGTATGGATGCTTATCTGATGGCATTTAAGTGCGGCATGCCGCCTCATGGTGGTCTTGGTCTCGGACTTGAGCGTCTGACTATGCAGCTTTTAGGAGAAGAAAATGTGCGGGAAACAACACTGTTCCCCAGAGATATGACGAGGCTTGAACCGTAATGAGCAAAGAAATAAAAACCGTTATAGATGATGAAACGCTGGAAAATGTCAGCATTCTGGCTAAACTTGATTTAAGCGAAGCAGAAAAAGAACAGGCTAAAGCCGATATGGCTGAGATGCTTGATTACATTAATACCCTTAATGAGCTCGATACAGAAGGCGTTGAGCCTATGTCGCATACTTTTGACGTGGTTAATGTGCTCAGAGAGGATGTAGTCACCAATGGTGACGGCAGTGCACTTTCCCTGAAAAATGCACCGGCTGAAAAAGAAGGCATGTATCAGGTTCCCAGAACCTTTGATGCATAAGGAGGCAGAAATGGAAATAAAGGAAATGACAGCTGTCACCTTATCCAAGGCAATTCGGGAAGGTAAAGTGACGGTACGCGAGGCACTGGACGCAGTGCTTAGCGCAATTGATGAAAAAGAAGAACTGATTCATGCGTATGTAACGCTGGATGAGAAAGAAAAGCTTTATAAAAAAGCAGATGAGTTACAGAAGAAAATTGATGAAGGCACTTTAAATGGTCCTCTGGCCGGTGTGCCTATGGCCATTAAAGATAATATGTGCTATGAAGGTCTTCCCTGCACCTGCTCATCAAAAATACTTGAAAACTTTATGCCTACTTATACGGCAGAAGCTGTAAAGGCTCTTGAAGAGGCTGGAGTCCTCATCCTTGGCAAAACCAATATGGATGAGTTCGCTATGGGTTCCACGACGGAAACCTCTGCTTTTGGTATTACCCGCAATCCGGTTGATCCGGAGCATGTACCCGGGGGTTCATCAGGTGGTTCCGCTGCGGCTGTAGCAGCTGGTGAATGCTTTGCTTCATTAGGTTCAGATACAGGCGGTTCTATCCGTGAGCCAGCTTCCTTCTGTGGTGTGGTTGGTCTTAAACCTACCTATGGAACTGTCTCCCGATATGGCCTGGTAGCCTATGGTTCTTCTCTGGATCAGATTGGTCCATTGACCAAGGATGTGACAGATGCAGCTGCAGTGCTCAGCACTATTGCCCGTCATGACAGCAAGGATTCAACATCAGTTAAACTGGCAGATACAGACTATATGTCAGCTTTGGTTAATGATGTTAAAGGAATGAAGGTTGGTATTCCGGAGGAATATTTCGGAGATGGTCTTGATGAAGAAGTTAAGGCTTCCATTCTGAAGGCTGTTGAGGTTCTCAAAGCCAAGGGAGCTGAGGTTGAATATTTCCATCTTGACTATGTTAATTATGCTGTACCCTGTTATTATACCATTGCCGATGCAGAAGCCAGCTCTAACCTGGAACGCTTTGATGGTGTAAAATATGGTTATCGTTCCATGGAAGCTAAGGACCTTCACAATATGTATAAGAAAACCAGAAGTGAAGGCTTCGGTGCTGAAGTTAAGAGACGTATCATGCTGGGAAGCTTCGTTTTAAGTTCCGGTTATTATGATGCTTATTATTTGAAGGCCTTGAGAGTCAAGGCTTTGATAAAAGGCGCTTTTGATAAGGCTTTTGAAAAATACGATGTTATTCTGGGACCGGCTGCACCCAATGCAGCTCCGCAAATAGGAGAGAGCCTTAAAGATCCTATGGCAATGTACCTGATGGATATTTACACGGTTCCGGCTAACCTGGCCGGTATTCCGGGCATCTGTGTTCCATGCGGCAAGACCACCAAGGGCCTTCCTATCGGCATGCAGCTTCTGGGAAAAGCTTTTGATGAAAAAACATTGATCAGAGCAGCTTATACATATGAATGTGCTGCCGGAAAGGAGGCCTGATCATGGCACAGTATGAAACCGTTATCGGCCTTGAAACCCATGTTGAGCTGGCAACAAAGACAAAGCTTTTTTGCGGTTGCTCAACAGCATTCGGTGCAAAGCCAAATGCTCACACCTGTCCGGTATGTACCGGTATGCCGGGATCCCTTCCGGTGCTCAATAAGCAGGTACTTAAATATGCTATTGCCGTTGGTTTAGCAACTAACTGCGAGATAACCCGTTACAGCAAATTTGACCGTAAGAATTATTTCTATCCGGATAACCCGCAAAACTATCAGATTTCACAGTTGTATCTGCCTATTTGCCGTAATGGTCATGTAGATATTAAAACTTCATCTGGGGAAAAGAGCATCCGCATCCATGAAATCCACATGGAAGAAGATGCCGGTAAGCTGATTCATGATGAGTGGACTGACACCACGCTGGTTGACTTCAACCGTTCAGGCGTCCCGCTGATTGAAATTGTATCCGAACCGGATATGCGTTCAGCAGAAGAGGTTATTGCTTACCTCGAAAAATTGCGCATGCTCATTGGCTATCTTGGTGCTTCAGACTGCAAACTCCAGGAAGGTTCCATGAGAGCCGATGTTAATATTTCTGTTCGTCCGGTAGGTTCTGAAGAATTTGGAACAAGAACCGAGATGAAGAACCTGAACTCTTTCAAGGCTATTGCCCGCTGTATTGAAGGCGAAAGAGAACGTCAGATCGAATTGATCGAAATGGGTAAGAAGGTTATCCAGGAAACAAGACGATGGGATGATAATAAAGAATCTTCCCGTGCTATGCGTTCCAAGGAAGATGCCAAGGATTATCGCTATTTCCCGGATCCGGATCTGGTACCTATCCGTGTCAGTGATGAACTTCTTGATGAAATTCGGGCTAATGAGCCGGAATTCCAGGAAGCTAAAGCTGAACGTTATAAGGAAACCTATGGTCTGCCGGATGAAGACATCCGTATTCTGACTTCCAATAAGCATCTGGCAGATCTTTTTGAAGAGGCTGCCAAGCTTTCCGGTGAGGCAAAGAGAACGGCTAACTGGCTTATTGTTGATACGCAGCAGCTTTTGAAGGAGAGCGGAAAGGATCCGGAAGATATTGTCTTTTCTGCTGAGCATTTGTCAGCTCTTGTTAAAATGGCTGCCACAAATAAAGTCAGCAGTACATCAGCTAAGGCTATTTTTGCTGTCATGTTTGAAAATGATTGTGATCCGGAGGCTTATGCAGAGGAGAAAGGGCTTCTCATTGTTCATGATGATAATGCCCTGAAGGCTGCTGCTGAGAAGGCTATTGCAGCTAATCCGAAGGCTATTGAGGATTATCGCGGCGGTAAGAAGAAGGCCCTGGGAGCTCTTGTTGGTTTCGTTATGAAAGAGACCAAAGGTAAAGCTGATCCGGCTGAAATTAACCGTATGCTTATCAGTATGTTGGATGAATAAAGTTAAACTAATTATAAAAACCCTCTTTTTAAGCATGTTAAGTGTTTAAAAAGGGGGCTTCTTTTTGTATTTATCCTTGAATACTCACATTCAGAGCAAACTGATGCACCCTTTCTAAGGAAGAACCTCGAGGAGGCCGGCACTTTATGAGTTCGAACCTTGGCGACGAACGAATTTAGTGTCTGCTGCTCGACGAGGGTCGCGGGAGCGTGTCTTTCCGTGCAGGAGTACTCAGTGGGGCTCTTACGTTGAATTGTGTGTTAATTGATTAAATTGTCAAATATTCAGACAATTTACAAAGAATTCTATCTTTACAAATGACGGGAAGAGGTTTATAGTGGTTCCTGCAAGGTCGCAAAGATGCGTTTGACGCTTTCTTTGCGACCCTTTTTGTTTGCATAAAATTGTTCTGGTGTTTGAAAAAGACATCGCAACATTTTGGATAAATGCAAACTGCGAATGAGTGTATATATGAGCAGCTGGAGGTTAGTAATTATTTATGTTTGACGTAAAAAGAAATTTACCGGTTCCCCCTTTGTATGATCCGAGTTTTGAACATGATGCCTGCGGTATCGGTGTCTGCGTGGATATCAAGGGAAGAAAGAGCAGACGTAATGTAGAAGATGCCCTTTCAATCGTTGAAAATCTTGAGCATCGTGCCGGCAAGGATGCAGAAGGCAAGACAGGTGATGGTGTCGGTATCATGACACAGATTCCGCATAAGTTCATGCTGAAGGTTACAGAAGAACTTGATATCGAACTGGGTGAAGAAAGAGAATATGGTGTTGGTATGTTCTTCTTCCCGCAGTCAGAGCTTCTCCGTAACCGTGCCAAGAAAATGTTTGAGGTTGTAACGGAAAAAGAAGGCCTTACATTCCTTGGATGGAGAGAAGTTCCCACCAATCCGGAAGTCCTTGGTGATAAGGCAAGAGAATGTATGCCTTATATCATGCAGGGTTTTGTCAGCAAACCTTCAACTATAGAAAAAGGTCTGGAGTTTGACCGTAAACTTTATATCGTCAGACGTGTCTTTGAACAGTCTAATGACAATACTTACGTTCTCTCTCTTTCAAGCAGGACTATTGTTTACAAAGGCATGTTCCTGGTAGGTCAGCTGAGAACTTTCTATAAAGATCTGCAGGATGCGGAATTTGAATCAGCCATTGCCCTGGTTCATTCCCGTTTCTCCACCAATACATTCCCAAGCTGGGAAAGAGCCCATCCGAACCGTTTCATCGTTCATAATGGTGAGATTAATACCATCCGTGGCAACGCTGATAATATGTACGCCCGTGAAGAAAATATGGATTCAGAGGAGCTGCACAGCGATATGCCTCGTATCATGCCGGTTATCAGTGCAGAAGGTTCCGATTCAGCTATGCTGGATAATACCTTGGAATTCCTGACCATGAGCGGCATGGAACTGCCACTTGCTGTTATGCTTACCATTCCGGAGCCATGGGAAAATAATCCCCACATGCCCCAGATTAAGAAGGATTTCTATCAGTATTATGCAACCATGATGGAACCCTGGGACGGCCCGGCTTCCATTATCTTCAGTGATGGCGATGTGGTTGGTGCTGTGCTGGATCGTAATGGTCTGCGTCCTTCCCGTTATATAATCACAAAGGATGATCGCCTGATTCTGTCTTCCGAGGTTGGTGTTCTGCCGACACCGGCTGAAGATGTGGTCCTTAAAGATCGTCTTCGTCCGGGCAAGATGCTCTTAGTCGATCTTCGTGAAGGAAGACTTATCGACGACGATGAGATCAAAATGAAATATGCCGGCCGACAGCCTTATGGTGAATGGCTTGACAATAACCTGATTACGTTAAAGGAATTGCGGATTCCTAACAATCGTATTCGTGAGATTCGTGGAAACGAGCTTAAGAGAATGCAGAAGAACTTCGGTTACAGCTATGAGCAGGTTATCGACGGCATTCTTCCTATGGCTCTGAATGGTGTGGAAAAAACCGCTTCCATGGGTGTTGATACAGCCCTTCCCGTGCTGAATCCGGATTATCATCCGCTGTTCCATTTCTTCAAGCAGCATTTCGCACAGGTTACAAACCCGCCCATCGATACTTTGAGAGAGGAAATTGTTACTTCCACATCCGTATATCTGGGTTCCAGCGGTAATATCCTTGAAGAGTCACCAAAGAACTGCAAGATGCTGAAGATTCAAAATCCGATTCTGACAGATACGGATCTTCTTAAAATCAAGGCTATGAGCCATGAAGGCTTCCAGGTTGCTGAGCTGCCTATCGTTTATTATGCCAATACTTCTCTTAAGAAGGCTATCGATCACCTTTTCGTGGAAGCTGACCGTGCTTTCCATGATGGTGCCAATATTATTATTCTTTCTGACCGAGGCGTTGATGAAAACCATGTGGCCATCCCGTCACTGCTGGCTGTTTCTGCTTTAAGCCATCATCTGGTCAGAACAAAAAAGAAGACATCCTGCTCACTGATCCTGGAAACAGCTGAACCCTGTGAAGTTCATGATTTTGCAACTCTTCTGGGTTATGGCGCTTCGGCTGTTAATCCCTACCTTGCACATGAATCTATCCGTAACCTGATTGAGAGCAATCTTCTTGATAAGGATTATTATGCAGCTGTAAATGATTACAATAAAGCCGTACTGAGAGGTATCGTTAAGATTGCCGGTAAAATGGGTATTTCAACCATCCAGTCCTACCAGGGATCTCAGATCTTCGAAGCTATCGGCATTGATAAAGACGTTATCGAAGATTACTTCACAAATACTGTTTGCCGTGTTGGTGGTATTTCACTGAAAGATATTGAAAATGGTGTGGAAAGACGTCATCTTCTGGCTTTTGATCCACTGGGTCTGCCGACAGATCTGACCGTTGATTCTGTGGGTGATCATGGCATGAGAAGTGGTGCAGAAGAGCACCTTTACAATCCGGCTACCATCCATACCTTGCAGCAGGCAGCCTGGAGAGGTGATTATAAGCTCTTTAAAGATTATACAAAAATGATCACCGATGAAATGTCTGCTATGAATCTTCGGGGACTTCTTGATTTCAAATATCCGGAAAAAGGGATTCCTATTGAAGAGGTTGAGAGCGTAGACAGCATCGTAACACGTTTCAAAACCGGTGCCATGAGCTATGGTTCTATTTCTCAGGAAGCTCATGAAACCATGGCTATCGCTATGAATGCCATCCATGGTAAGTCCAATACCGGTGAAGGCGGTGAAGCTGAAGAGAGAATGGAAATCCCCAAGAGTGGTCCTAACCGCTGTTCAGCCATTAAACAGGTTGCTTCCGGTCGTTTTGGTGTTACCAGCAAGTATCTGACATCTGCCAAGGAAATTCAGATTAAGATGGCACAGGGTGCTAAACCTGGTGAAGGCGGTCATCTGCCGGGTGGTAAGGTTTATCCCTGGGTTGCCAAGACACGTAATTCAACACCGGGTGTGTCCCTGATTTCCCCGCCGCCTCATCATGATATTTATTCTATTGAGGATTTGGCTGAGCTGATCTATGATCTTAAAAATGCAAATAAAGATGCACGTATCAATGTAAAACTGGTTTCTGAAGCCGGTGTCGGCACAGTTGCAGCCGGTGTTGCAAAAGCCGGTGCCCAGGTGGTGCTGATT
>CAVDGK010000016.1:0-16182 GCA_963607995.1 Oscillospiraceae bacterium
AGGGATCAGTATTTTTGTATTGGACAGAAAAGCTTTTGGTATATTTCTTCTTATCAGATTCGATCGTCTCAAAATCGGGAAGCCGTAAAGCATCATCAAGACTTTCCATATTTCGCGTCTTGTAAACCGTTCCCCGGATAAAGGTAATATCCCGCACGTCAATCCCGGCATCCAGTGCTTCCGCAATTTCTACGATGCTGTGCTCTCCCATGCCATAGGAAATAAGGTCCGCACCGGAATCCAGGAGAATGGAGCGGCGTACCTTGTCTGACCAGTAATCATAATGGCCAAGGCGGCGGAGAGAAGCTTCAAGTCCGCCTAAGATAATCGGTGTTTTCTTATATTTCTTGCGAATGAGATTACTGTATACGATAACGGCCCGATCGGGACGTTTGCCCATGACCCCACCAGGTGTATAAGCGTCAGTGTGACGTCTTTTTTTCGCTACGGTATAGTGGTTTACCATGGAATCCATATTGCCGGAAGAGACCAGAAATCCGAGACGGGGTTCGCCAAAAAGAGCAATACTTTCCGGATCAAGGTAGTCCGGTTGGGCAATCATGGCAACGCTGTAGCCCCGGGATTCTAAGATACGGCAGATAATAGCCGGGCCGAAAGAAGGATGATCCACATAGGCATCCCCTGAAATATAGACAAAGTCCGGCTGGGAAATCCCCCGCTCCTTAAGTTCTTTTGGTGTAACCGGTAAAAAATCACCGCTCATAGAAATCTCCATTACTTAAAATTATTTTGAAAAATTTTCGAAACCACTGATGTGCAAAGGAAAATATTGGTTCTTTGAGTTTAATGGAACAAGTTTATCAAACCTGCTATAGAGATATAAAACACAGTATGATTTCCTGTCCCAAGCACTCTATTATAAAACAAATTGCGTTCAGCCGCCATATGTAAAAGCGCAGCGAAGGTGTGGGGCAAAAGCTGTAGGAATTTTTTTACAAACCCGAATATCCGCTTGAAATTTTGAGTAAGCTGCAGGGCAATTGATCTTTGAAATAATTTGCCATTTCTATAAAGAAGATATATTATTTTTAAGTAACTACTAAATGCAATATGGGGGGAAGTTTCTTGAAAAAAACAAACTCAAAACTGGTTCTGACCTTGATTATATCCATGATCGGAGCCATCATCATCGGCCTGGCAGTTTCGAGCCTGCACAGCGCCCTTTCCATTAAAAATCAGCTGGAAAATTCACATTCCAAGCTGGAACTTATCAATGACATGATTCAGCAGAGTAAAACGGATGAAGTGGAAATTACCGAAAATTATGATGCTGAATACGATTCAAAAGCCCAGACAGTAGCATTTATGGCGGAAAATCTGGCAAACTTTGAATATTCATCTTCTTATATGGAAGAAGTCCGTGATCTTATCAATGTGGATTACCTTGAGGTGACAAGTGCTGATGGTGAAACATTTTCAGCAGGAGAAGTTCCGGGAGAAGAAAAAGAACCTCGTGAATACGAAGCATCCATCGACAATGGAGGAAGCGTAAAGATTTCCCAGAATTCCGATAAACTTCAGGAAAATCTTAATGCCAATGCTTCCCTTCGTTACGTCCTGGATGACGTTCATGTAGGTCAGAATGGTTTTGCCTTCGCTGTTCATACGGAAAAGAAAACTATTCTCTATTCACCTAATGAAGAATTGATCGGCGAGATGGCAGAAGACCACGGCATCGATATCAGTCTTATGCAGGATGGTGCTGATGCAGATATTACCATTGACGGTACAATTTATTTCTGTTCGGTTAAACAGATCGATAAAGGTTTGATTGCCGTAGCGGTTCCCCGCAGCGAGATCGAATCAAACTGCCTGATGACCGTTATTTTAAGCATTATCATCTATGCTATTTTCGTTGCTATTGTTATTCTCTATTCAACACTCCTTCATCGTGAGCATGTGGAAAATGGCATTAATGATGAAACTGAGTCTAAGAGTAAGGATAAAAATTACTGGTATAACAAGACTCTTGGCAAAAAGCTCCTGGCGATTACTCTGGTCGGTGTGGTGCTGACCTTTGCCCTGACATATTATATCCAGACGCTTTTCTCTCTGTCACAGCAGTCTGTGACTAATACAAAGAGTGTAGAAGAAACCCTTGCAACCCTTTCATCTAATGAAGAAACCGTAAGTACCCAGACAGAGCAGTTCAAGACTACCAACCTGGAAAAGGTGGAGACGGCAGCTTACATTATTGGAAATACCGATGCTGCCGCCCTTACTCAGGATTACATGGTTGACCTTCGGGATGCTTTGGGTGCCATAAGCCTTGAGTATTTTGATGCCAATGGCCAAATCGTGGCCCGGGCTTCCGAACTTTGGAGTTACAGCTTAAGTACCGATGAAAATGATCAGTCCTATCAGTTCTGGCAGGTGCTGGATGGCAAGAAATCAGAGCTGATCCAGGATCCCCAGGAAGATGATTCCGGTAAGCTCAAGCAGTACGCAGCCCATGCGATTATCAACGCCGATCATCAGACCATCGGTATGGTGGAAATCGGTCTTTCAGCAGATGCTTTAAGTGCAGCACTTAAAAATACGGATTTTGCCAATGTGGTATCCGGTATTCAGGTGGGTGAAAATGGCTTCGCCTTCGCTATCAATGCCGATGATAATACCTTTGCTTATTATCCGGCTGTTAATACATCAGCAAGCCTTACAGGAAAAAATGCGACGGATTATGGTATTGCGGAAACCCAGATTAAGGGTAATTACGATGACTTTATAAAAATCAATGGCACATCTTATTATTGTGCTTCCGGTAATTATGATAATTACATTCTTTATATTGCCGTTCCTATGGCTTCCTTAAATACCACAGCCCTTCCGGTTGCTTTGGTTACTACAGGCATTATGCTTGTCTTTATGATTCTTCTTTGGGCTATCTTCAGTTTCTCCAAAAAGACAGCAGTATCTCAGAAAGAAGGAACAAAGGCACCGGGAAATAAAGAAAAAGAAATGGTTGATGTTGATATGGGAGATGGCCGCACAGCTAAGTCCCGTTCAATCACATCAAGATGGAGCCACCGGGCCCTTAAATGGGATAGCAAGGATGCCGGTGGAAAGACCATGACGGTTCTTAATATTGTTCTCATGGCAGCAGCCTTTATTATCCTGATCGGTGTTATCTTTGCTGACAGTATTTTCGCAGAAGATTCTCTGGTGCATTTCATTCTCAAAGGACAGTGGCAGAAGGGCATTAATATCTTCTCCGTAACATATTGTTTCCTGATCATCATCTGCATCGTTGAGATTACGGCTATCGTCAGAAAAGCGGTTATGTGGCTGGCTCAGAGCATGAATGCAAAGGGTGAGACGATTTGTCGCCTGATCGATAATTTCCTGAAGCTGGCAGCCGTTATCGGACTTCTTTACTATTGTCTTGGAACCCTTGGTGTTGATACCCAGACTTTGGTGGCTTCAGCCGGCATCCTGACTTTGGTTGTAGGTCTTGGTGCCAACAGTCTCATCAATGATATTCTGGCAGGGCTCTTCATAGTATTTGAGGGTGAGTTCCAGGTTGGTGACATCGTAACCATTGATGGCTTCAGAGGTACGGTTATTGAGATCGGTGTGCGAACTGTAAAGGTTAAGGAAGGGGCCGGAAATATCAAGGTCTTCTCCAACCGCAATGTCAGCAACGTTCTTAACATGACCAAGGATTATTCTGTTGTGGCTCTTGACATGAGCATTGAATATGGTGAAGATCTGCACTATGTTGAGCAGGTTCTGGAAAAAGAATTCCCCCGCATCAAGGCAAAACTTCCGGCTATCGTGGAAGGACCCTTCTATCGCGGTGTTTCCGAACTGGCAGACAGCTCCGTCAACATCAAGATCATTGCCAAGTGTACAGAAGGCAATCGTGTCCAGCTGGATCGTGACTTAAGACGTCAGTTGAAACTTGTATTCGATAAATACAATATTAATATTCCATATCCGCAGGTTGTTCTTAACCAGCCCACAGAAATTGTCCATGAGACCAATAATCGTCAGGATCAGCAGGCTGATAAATTCGTAAATAAGCAGGCGGAAGAATTTAAGAATACGGACATTAAAGAAGAATGATGTAATGATAAGAGTTCAAATAAATTTGGCTCAGTTGTAATCATTTGGAAATTTAGAAAGTTAGGCAGCGGTGATGTAACTGCCGTTAAAAAAGACCGGGTCATGGTGTTCCCGGTCTTTTGCTTTAAAATATAAGATAAGGCCAGGAGGCAAAGTACACGGTAATCAGGGGGTCATTGAAGTCAGATGCTTTTGCTCCCCAATATCATAAGACTTAAATTCAAAAATATATCCCATAGCAGGCTTTTGTTATGGTATGATAGAAACGTTCTGAAATGAAAGAACTAAAAGGAGATAGGATATGATTAATAGAAAAGATAGTCTTGAAATTCGATATAATGATTCTATGAAAAGCGAAGCCGGCCCAGCTAAGATTACAAACTTTATGACAGCAGAGGAAGCAGAAGGCCACGGAAGACTTTTTGCGAAGGTGGAAATTCCTGCAGGTTCAGGTATTGCCTATCATCCTCACAATGGTGAATTTGAAGCTTATTATATTATTGAAGGCGAAGGCATTATCAATGATAATGGAGAAGAAACCACCATTTCAGCCGGTGATTTTCATAAATGCCCCAGCGGCAACAGCCACGGTATTGTCAATAAGGGGGATAAGCCGCTTGTCATGATCGCTCTTATCATGTCATCTGAAAAATAAAAACATAAGTGCGCTTTGAGGCGAAAATTCTGAAAATATAACTTATCGGAAGTTACAAAGTAACTTGCGATAAAAAGAGCCATGAAATGGCTCGTATTTCGATTATAGGTTTACAAAGTATTACCAAAACTAAGGAGATAAAATGGAAGTAGATCAGAGATTTATTGTACAGAGACTGATGAACCTGGATGTATTTTACGTTCTTCATACTAAAACAACTCATGAACCATTCGTTGAATATAGCGAAGAAAATTTAGGTGATCAGATTTACATTTTTGAAGGGCAGGAGGAAGCTACAAATCTGGCCCGGGTTTATGCCGCCCGTCATTATGTCATTGGTGTAGCTGAAGTGAAGAAAGAACAGTATAATTCATTTTTTACATCATTATTCCTCATCGGAGCCGATACAGTTGTTTTTAACTGCAATGGTGAAGACCATGTTATGAAGCTGGATTCCTTCGTTAAATTTAATCTTCCGGAGGAGAAACCCCAGGATCCGCCGAAGAAAAATGATGTTCTGCAGCTGACCATGATCTATTATCTTCAGGAGAAGAGACGTGTGGACATGCCGGCGGATGATCCTGAAAGAAAACAGAAGCTGGATGAACTGGAAGAGGAAATGTGGGCTAATGTTTCAGAATCACGTTTTATCCTGCCGCTGATTCCCGGACCGGATGCTAAGTCTCCGGATGATGTCAAGAAGAGCAAGGTTTATCTGGTTAAAACAAAGGATGGTCAGACCTTCCAGCCGATTTTCTCGGATATGTGGAATGCCAGAAATTCTTCCAGAAGAGCAATCAGAAGATGGCTTTGGCTATCATGCCTTTTGAAGCATTGAAAAAAGGCCTTGTCAATGAGGCGAAGGGCTATCTTGTTAATCCCAGCAGCACCTGCCTTCCGATTTTAAAAGCACAATTAAAGTAATAAATTTTAGCAGGCTCCGGAGACGGAGCCTGTTTTTAGTTTTAATAATTGTAAATGTAATAATAAAATGGGTTGACAATTAAAAGGAGAAAGTTTACAATCCTTCTTGTTCCGGCACAAAATAAGAAGCCGGAGAGGAGGAAAGATATGTCCACAACGACGAAAAATATTGTACAAATAGCCCTTATGGCTGCCATTATCTGCATTTTAGGTCCCCTTTCATTGCCTATCGGTCCGGTGCCTATTTCCCTGACACCCTTTGCCATCTTCCTGGTGGTATATATCCTTGGTATGAAGAAAGGAACCATTGCTGTTTTGATCTATCTGCTTATTGGTCTTTGCGGTGTGCCGGTATTTTCAAGTTTCTCAGGTGGTGCAGCCAAGCTTTTTGGTCCGACAGGCGGTTATATTATTGCTTATATTCTGACAGCTGCTATTGCGGGTTTCTTCATTGATAAATTTTACAATAAAATTTATCTTCAGGTTGTAGGCATGGTACTGGGTCTGGCAGTTCTTTACCTTATTGGAACACTATGGCTGGCTTATCAGGCAGGTATGACTCTGGAAGCTGCAGCGGCTGCCGGTGTATGGCCCTTTGTGATCCTTGATCTTGTGAAGATTGCTGCAGCCATTATCCTGGGACGAGCCGTAAGAAGTGCCCTGACAAAAGCAGGATTCCTTGGAAAAGCACAAAAAGCATAATTTAAAAATAAAAAAAGAAGTCTGATGAGTTGCTACGATTCATCAGACTTCTTTTTTTTAGGGCGCGCCTGGCGGCGCACATTTCTAACGGGTGAATGAAAAATGATCAGAGTGGGCGATTTCTCCGGCTGAATTAAATTAAATCATAATGCTCAAGGGCATGAGCAATACCGTCATCCTTGAGATTGCTCGTGATATATTCTGTGTATGGTTCCAGGCCTTCTGAATGCTCACCCATGGCAATGGTGTGTTTGGCATATTTAAACATGGATAAGTCGTTCATGCTATCCCCAAAGACATAGATCTGATCCATGGACAGCCCCAGCATTTTCTGAATGTATTCAATAGCTGTGGCCTTGGAATACTCCTTCTGTACACATTCATACATATTGCCACCCCGGTCAATAATGGTGAGATATTGGGAAATGAAATTAAAAAATGTCTCCGCATCACTATTTTCATCTGTAAAAGACAAAATCTTATCGCAGTCGATATTTCCATCCTCAGCAAAATGCTTAATGCCTACGCCGAAATTCTTTTGATGATAATTGCGCAGATCTTCTAACTGTTTAAAATGACTGATTTCCCGGGGGTAAACATTATCAAAGGTACCTTCGAAGAGGGTAGGAACATGGCATTTGACCGTCATTTTGAAAATTTCATCACTGATTTTCGGATCAAGGGCATGATAGAAGATTACGTCTCCGTGATAGATGAGTCGTGTACCGCAGCCGCAGAGAAATCCATCCATGGGAAAGGCTTTGATAGCCGGTGCCAGGGCACAGGCGGTACGGCCGGTATTGATGAAAAGGTAATGGCCATTTTCACGGGCTTTTTTTAGGGCGGGAACAAGGCTTTTAGGATAATCTGTGGTGGCTTCTCCTACAAGGGTGCCATCGATATCGAAAAACAAGGCTGATCTTGGTGCTGACATAGGTATCCTTTCCAAATTATGCTACATCAAATAGGCAATATAATTATATTTTTTAGGTATCTTCCGAATGGGTATCATACCACAAAAAACGCAAAGGTTTAAAGGGGTTAACTTTTTTTATATTAAGAGCTATATTATAGGAACCGCTTCGCGAACCCTATAATCGAAATACGAGCCATTTCATGGCTCTTTTATCGAAAGTTACTTTGTAACTTCCGATAAGCTATATTATAGGAACCGCTTCGCGAACCCTATAATCAGATTGACGGCGCAGAGGCTGCGCCTTTTATCGAAAGTTGCTTTGCAACTTCCGATAAGCTATAATACACAACGGAGCATTGAAGGATTGTGAAAGCAATCCTTTTTCATAGCAATAAATGGAGGTTTTGAAAATGACGAAAATAGATATTATCTCCGGTTTCCTTGGAGCCGGTAAAACAACCTTGATCAAAAAGCTGTTGGCAGGCGCTCTTAAAGGTGAACAGGTTGTACTTATTGAAAATGAATTCGGTGAAATCGGTATCGATGGCGGTTTTCTTCAGGAAGCCGGTATTGAAATCCGTGAAATGAATTCCGGCTGCATCTGCTGCTCACTGGTAGGTGATTTCGGCAAAGCTCTGGAAGAAGTTATTGAAAAATATCATCCCCAGCGTATCATCATCGAGCCCTCAGGCGTAGGCAAACTGTCTGACGTTATCAAAGCCGTTCAGGATCTGGAACTGTCAGATATCCAGCTGAACAGTTTCACCACTGTCTGCGATGTTAATAAGGCTAAGATGTATAAAGACAACTTTGGTGAATTCTTTGAAAATCAGCTGCAGTTCGCCAGAACGATTGTCCTAAGCCGTACAGATACACCTAAGGCAACAGATGAAAAGGTCGCTTCTGTTGTGGCCATGATCCGTGAAATCAATCCGGATGCTGCTATTATTACAACACCTGTTGAAAATCTTGACAGTGAGCAGGTTATGAACACCATGGAAAAAGGCCGTGCTATCGACGATGCTTTCATGGCTGAGGTAGCCGAAGAAGTGGCTAAACATCATCACCACCATCACCATCATCATGACGAGGATGGACACTGCTGTCATCACGATCATGAAGAACACGAAGATCACGATGAAGATGAGCATGAAGGCCATTGCTGCCACCACGATCACGATGAGGATGAGCACGATCATCATCATGAAGGCCATTGCTGCCACCATGATCATGATGAAGACGAACATGAACATGAGCACGAAGGCCATTGCTGCCACCATGATCACGACGAAGATGAGCATGAACATCATCATGAGCATCACTATGATGAAAATGGTGTCTGCAGCTGCGGTCATCACCATGATCATGATGCGGATGAAGTCTTTGAAAGCTGGGGCACCGATACAGCCCGTAAATATGATAAAGCTGAGATTGAGAATATTCTCAAAGCCCTTTCCGGTGATGAATATGGCATTATCTTAAGAGCTAAGGGTATGGTAGCCGGCAAAGATGGCGAATGGATCTATTTTGATATGGTCCCGGAAGAATGCGATGTCAGAAGCGGTGCAGCTCAGCCTAATGGTAAGTTCTGTGTCATCGGCTCAAAGCTGGATACAGATAAGCTTAAAGAGTTATTTAAGTAAGACTCATGGCTGTTCATACAGCTTCTATAAAATAGAAAAATCAGCTGCAGTTTGCGTATAGGGATTCTGCAGCTGACATTTGTTCGTGATAATAGAAACTTGCAAAGTGTGAGTTTTATTGTTCACATTTGAAAAAGAGTATTTAAGGAGTCAAAGATATGCGCAGAGATGTACCTATCTATGTGATCACAGGATTTCTTGAAAGCGGAAAAACCCGTTTCCTCAACAGTACCCTGCATCAGGAATATTTTCAGATAAAAGGAAAGACTCTTCTTATCGTCTGTGAGACCGGTGAGGAAGAGTATGGCAATGACTTGGGTAAATTCAATACGGATGTTGAATATATCAGAAAAGCCGATGATTTTAATTCGGATACATTGCTTGCTTTTGAAAAGAAATACAAACCGGAACGGGTTCTTATCGAATTTAATCCCCTGTGGTCCTGCAAAAAAATGTATGAAATGAAACTTCCGCCAAAGTGGGAGTTTATCCAGCATATTGTCATTGCCGATGCATCTACATTCCAGCTTTATATGCAGAATATGATGCCTATTATTACAGAAATGATGAAGAATGCTGACCTGGTGGTTTTCAACAGAGCCAAGCAGGAGTATCCCCTCGCCAACTTCAGACGCAGCGTCAAGGTTTCAAATGGCGGTGCTCAGGTTATGTTTGAGGATGAAAATGGTGACCAGTTCAATATTTTCCAGGACGAAATGCCCTTCGACTTAAATGCCGATGTGGTGGATATCGCAGATGAAGATTTCGGTATCTGGTATGTGGACGTCATGGATCATGCTGAACGTTATGTAGGCAAGAAACTGCATTTCAAGGGACAGGTTTTAAAGAGCCGCCGTATGGATGCTGATTATTTTGTTCCTGGCAGAAAAGCCATGACCTGCTGTGCGGATGATGTTCAGTTCATCGGTTATGTCTGCCAGACCGGCAAGGCTCCGGGCCTTAAGGAAGGTGAATGGGTAGAGGTAACCGGTACCCTGCGCATGGAAGAATGCCGGGCTTACCGTGAGGAGGGTCCTGTCATCCATGTTGAGAAGCTGACCAAGACAACCCAGCCGGAACAGGAAATGGTATTCTTTACGTAAAGTCATTTGCGTAGAATCGGTTTGTAAATTTCAAAATCAGCATGAGGGTACAGAACTGTACCTCTTATCGGATAAATATTATGAAAACACTGAACAGCTATCTTCGGGAAAGATTTGGCTGCAAGGTCTACAAGATAGCCCTGAGTGCACGTGTGACCTGCCCCAATCGGGATGGCACCATTGGCACCCGGGGTTGTATTTTTTGTTCGGAAGGCGGATCGGGAGACTTTGCCTCTTCTGCAAATCTGTCCATTAAAGAGCAAATTAAGGATGCCCGTAAAAGAATTGAGAAAAAAGCTTCCAATGCAAAGTACATTGCCTATTTCCAGAGCTTTACCAATACCTATGGGGACCCATCCTATCTCGAGAAAATCTGGATGGAAGCCATAGAGGATGAAGACGTCCTGGTGCTTTCTATTGGAACCCGTCCGGATTGCCTGGGAGAAGATATACTGAATCTTCTTGAAAAGATTAACAGGATAAAACCTGTCTGGGTGGAACTGGGCCTTCAGACAATTCATGAAAAAAGTGCATCTTATATTCGCCGGGGATATAGTCTTAATGTTTATGATGAGGCTGTCCGAAAGCTGAGAAGCAGAGGGATAGAAGTCATTACCCATGTGATCCTTGGTCTTCCCGGTGAAAGCAGAGCGGATATGCATGAAACAGTCCGGTATGTGATAAAGTCCGACGTCCAGGGAATTAAACTTCAGCTTCTTCACGTTCTTAAAGGAACGGACCTGGCAATTGACTACCAAAAAGGACTGGTGCCGGTTATGGAAATGGAAGAATATGTTGACCTTGTGACGGACCTTCTGAAAGAAATTCCGGATGAAGTTATCGTTCACCGCATGACAGGAGACGGCCCTAAGAATTTGCTTCTTGCTCCGCTTTGGTCTGCCGATAAAAAAAGAGTTCTTAATGCCCTGCGTGCTTCCACTGCAGGAAAAGGTATAAGATTGTAGTTTTTTATATGAGCAAGCAGCGAAGCGTATCAGCCGTGCAGACGTGCTGTGGATGGCTCATATGTTAAAAGTTTATAAATGAAAAGGAGAAGCCTATGAAAATCGCAATAATGGAATCGTTGGCATGCAGCCGCGAAAAACTCGATAACCTGATGGCTCCATTCAAGGCAGAAGGTCATGAATTCGTGGAATTCGACCGCACCACCGATGAAGCCACCCTTGTTTCCGAAGCCGCCGGTGCTGAAGCTATGATCATCGCCAATATGCCCATGCCGGGATCTGTCATTGAAAAATGCCCGGATCTGAAATACATCGACGTAGCCTTTACCGGGGTTGATCACGTAGGACTGGATGCCTGCAAAAAAATGGGTATCGCCGTCAGCAATGCCTCCGGTTACTCAAACGAAGCCGTTCCGGAACTTGCAGTAGGTATGGTTCTTTCTATGATGCGCAACATCCGTGCTGTAGAAGACCGTTGCCGTGAAGGTGGAACAAAAGCTGGTCTGGTTGGATGTGAAATTAAAGGCAAGACCGTTGGTATCGTAGGCCTCGGCAATATTGGCACTCGTTCAGCTGAACTGTTCCATGCTTTCGGAGCCAAAATACTTGCCAACAGCCGTACCATTCATGATAATGCTCCGTCCTATGTAACCCAGACAGATCTGGATCCCCTTCTTAAAGAATCTGATATCGTCCTTCTTCACTGCCCACAGACAGCAGAGACAAAAGGTCTCATTAATGCTGAGAAGCTTTCGCTTATGAAGAAGACAGCCATCCTTTGCAATGTAGCCCGTGGTCCGGTAGTCAATTCAAAAGATCTGGCAGAGGCTCTTAAAAATGGTGTTATCGCCGGTGCCTGCCTGGATGTCTTTGATAAGGAACCGCCTCTTGATACAGATGATGTGCTCCTTTCTGCTCCAAACACTCTGTTGACTCCACATGTGGCCTTTGCTACTGAAGAATCCATGGCCCTCCGTGCGGATATCGTTTTTGAAAATCTAAAAGCCTGGATGGATGGAAAGCAGATCAATGTGATTCTGTAATTCGTTTTAGAGAGAAAGTATAGAACCAACGGAGTATAACGACTCTGGCGCGAAGAAATGTATCGACTTTGTTATAGAGAAGATCTGACAGCTAAAAACTGTCAGGTCTTTTTTTATCGTTTAGGAACGAAGTCTCCTATACGATAAAAAAGCTCCACAAAAATATCAAAGGAAGAACCTTTTATATTATTTGTCCATTTTTGACAGTTAAATATGACTTCATTAACAGAATAAAAAATTTACATTCTTTATACTTTTAACATCAAAAAAATTAGAAAAGGAGGGAAAAATGAAAGAACAGTGTCATAACCCGTATATGCCGCTGTGGGAACATGTACCGGATGGTGAACCTCATGTATTCGGTGACCGTCTGTACGTTTTTGGCAGTCATGATATCGAAAACGGCCATGAGTACTGTGAGGATGATTATGTCTGCTGGTCAGCACCGGTAAATGATCTGTCCGACTGGCGTTGTGATGGTGTGATCTTCAGGAAAGATCAGGATCCATTCAATACCGACAAGCTGCCGCTTTATGCACCGGATGTGGTGCAGGGACCGGACGGACGCTATTACCTTTATTACTGCATCAAGTTCCAGGATTCCATTAATGTGGCGGTTTCCGATACGCCGGCAGGAGAGTATACATTCTATGGCCGTGTCCATTATGAGGATGGAACTCTTATGGCAGAAAATCAGCCCTACGATCCGGCACTTGTCTGCACGAAGGATGGTAATTTCCTGTATTTCGGTTTTGCACCATGCATGATTAATATCAAACGGTACAAAGGACAGGACTTAAGGGGCGGAAGCGTTCTGAAACTGGCTGATGATATGCTTACCGTACTGGAAGGGCCGAAGATCGTGATCCCCAGTAAGCTTTACGGAAAAGGAACAAGTTTTGAAGGAAATGAATACTTCGAAGGCCCGTCCATCCGCTATATTCGGGATAAGTATTATCTGGTTTACTCTTCAGTCAATACCCATCAGCTTTGCTATGCCATCAGCGAAAAGCCTATGGAAGGCTTCGAATTTGCAGGTGTCATCGTCAGCAATGGTGATGTCGGTTACAAGGGCAGAAAAGAAGAAAAAAAGGTAGCCAGTGTCGGCAATAATCACGGAGGCCTGGTGTGTGTTGAGGGCCAATGGTATATCTTCTATCACCGTCATACCTATCTTAATCAGTACAACAGACAGGGATGTGCAGAACGGGTTTATTTTACGGAAGATGGACGTATTCCTCAGGTTACCATTACATCAAGCGGTATGAATCCGGGACCTTTATCCGGAAATGCAACCTACCCGGCCGTTTACTGCTGCAATCTGACGAATGGTCATATGGGAGCACTTTCGTCCCTGGGCCGTACCAATGCAGAAATAGATTTCCCATACATTACCTGTGAAAATGGTGAACGCTTTGTTACCAATGTGAAGGACGGAGATTTAATTGGCTACAAGTACATTAATCTGGCTGAGACAAAGAAAATCAGTGTCAGCTACCGTTCTGAAGAAGAAGGATGTCTGGAAATCCATACGGAAAAAGGAAAATGCAGTGAGGTACTTGCTCTTCATCAGGCAGATGAGTGGACCTGGACGGCATGTGAAACAAGCTTTACGGATGAAAAGGAACTATATCTGATCTATAAAGGAACAGGTAAGATTTCGCTTCTGGATCTGAAATTAGAAGCTTAATAAAAAGGAGAAGAGAAATGAGAGATAATAATAAGCCGTCATGGCGCGAAGTCATCGCCTTTGCTTTTGGTGATGGTGGATGTAACCTTGTATGGACAACGATTGGTTCTTACCTGACTCTGTATTATACAGACAACGTTGGACTGGCTGCTGCAACCATTGGTACCCTAATGCTTTTAACACGTTTCCTGGATGGTATTTCCGATCTTATCATGGGAAGTATCATCGACAGAACCCATACCCGCTGGGGTAAAGCAAGACCCTGGATTTTATGGACAGCTATTCCCATGGGCCTTGGCCTTGTCTTGATGTTTAGTGTGCCAAATTCCCTGAGTGATGGCGGAAAGCTGGCTTATGCCTGCATCAGTTATGTCATTATGGCGGTTGTCATTTACACGGCATGCAACCTTTCTTATAACACCCTGCTTTCTCTGGAAGCTCCAAACCCGAAGGATCGTGTCACCATGAGTTCGATTCGTTTCTTCGTTACCATGTCCGTTGTACTCTTCATTAACTACAACTGCAATAGCCTTGTTGAGAAACATGGCTGGACCGGTATGGCTATTATCTTTGGTTCTATCGGTGCCATTATGCTGCTGATCACCTTCTTTGGAACAAAAGAGCGTGTTAACGTTGAACAGAATACAACTAAGGCTGAAAATCAGATGAGCGTTTGGGAATCTTTCAAGATTCTGTTCAAGAATAAATATTTCCTGCTTCTGGCTGTTGTCTTTGTTATTAACTACACAATTCTCGGCGTTAACAATGGTCTTCGTATCTATTATGCAAGAGACGTTCTTGGAAATGCCGGTCTTATGGGTACATTGACTCTTTGCTTCATTTTGCCGAAGCTGATCGGTAACCTGGTTTATCCTTACATCAACAGACTTCTTGGAAAATGGAAGAGCATGATGATCGGTTATGTTATCGAGCTTGCCGGTGTCCTTGTTATGGGTCTGACAGAAGCCAGCTTCACCACAGCTGTTATTGGTCTTGTCTGCCTTGGTATCGGTGGTATTCCTCACAATGCCGGCCTCTTTGCCATGGTTGCCGATGTTGTTGACTATGGTGAATGGAAGACAGGCGTCCGTCTTGATGGTCTGACAAACTCAGCTACTTCTTTCGGTATGAAGGTTGGTGCCGGTCTTGGTTCAGCTGCTGTAGGCTGGGGCCTTGCATGGGCTGCTTATGATGGAACACTGTCAGCTCAGACGGCTGTTACAGTTGCCGGTATTAAGGCAATCTTTACCTTCGTTCCGGCTGTCCTGATCGTTGTTGGTCTTGTAGCCTTATTTTTCTGTAACCTAGATAAGATCTATCCGCAGATCGAAGCAGGCCTTGCTGAGAAGAAGGCAAAAGCATAAAATTAAAATAATCATTATAAAAGCGAAGCCAGAGCTGCATAAGGCTTCGCTTTTTTCTTTAAAAAGGTTTTCGTATATAATCAGAGTATAAAATTCATTGTTTTTAGGCAGTATTTGGCTATTGCCTGGATTTTGAAATACATCCTCTGAAAAATACCGAATGGCCATTGCTGAATGCAGGAGGTTGCCGTGCGTTCTATATATGAAAGTATCAATTATGAATCTAATCTGTTGGTGAATGCTTTTGTGACACCCATCGAAAGCAGCACATTTCACTGGCACAATGAGTATGAATTCCTGGGGGTGCTCAAAGGCAGTATCAGTGTCCATATTCAGTCAGAAGAATATCTTATGAAAGCCGGAGATCTTCTTTTGGTTAATACCAATGAAATCCATACATATCAGAACCCTTCTGATGAAGAAAATCTCTGCATGGTCATTCAGATCAAGCCGGAACTATTCCATGTGAAAAATAAAGACGGGGCTGAAATCCGTTTTTATGTCAATAGTGTAACAGAAGATGAACCATCGGTGGGTTTTGCTCATTTTTTCAGAAGGATGGCAAAAATTGTATATGAAACCCTGAATGAAGATAAAAATGCCGATTTTCGTGTCCGGGCCGAGCTTTGCTGTCTCATAGCAGATCTTTTTGACTATACCATTTACGACGAACGCTATCGGGATAGAGGAGCGGAAGATGGAAGAGAAGCTATTTTAAAAGCATTGGCTTATATTGAAGAAAATATGGCGGAGGATGATCTGGCTGAACTTTTATGCCATAAGCTTGGCATGAGCCGGAAAACCCTGGACCGCAACAGCCGGGCCGTACTGGGCATGAGCATAAAAGAAGTTATCGACAACCATCGTCTGGAAAATGCTAAGGAACTTTTGAAAAATACCAATAAAACCATGCAGTACATTATGGATGTCAGTGGTTTTGGATCAGAAAAAAGTTTCTATAGAATATTCCATCAAAAGACTGGCCTGACACCAAAGGAGTTCCGGGAAAAAGGGCAGCATCAAAGCCATAATGATGTTTTGAAAGGTTATCTTGATTTTAGTATTCCGGAAGCTAAGGCCATTTTACAGGG
>CAVDGK010000017.1:0-15359 GCA_963607995.1 Oscillospiraceae bacterium
TTCTTGAATAACGATCATCATCGTCATCATCGTCGTCATCGTCATCGTCGTCCGGGTCATCATAATAATCATCATTTGCCGCATATGAACCGGCTGCTGATGCACGCCCCGTCTTAGTATCAGCTGTACCTGCCTTGATGGCAGCCATTTCAGCCGGTGAGATCATAATGGTCTGGGCATGGCTTGAAAGAGGTGTCAGCTGAACGAAATGGCCATTAGGATCTGCCAGAGATCTCTTCAGATCCTCAATAACATCATCAACAGATGCATAACGTCTGCTGACATCCTTCTGGGTACATTTGTAAATAATCTGTTCCAGGGCATAAGGCAGATCCGGTGTATATTTTGAAGGAGGATCCATCTCATCCTGTAAATGTTTAATAGCAATAGCAACCGTTGTATCTCCGTCAAATGGAACACGGCCTGTTACCATTTCATACATGGTAATACCAAGAGAATAAATATCTGACTTAGCATCTGCAAAACCGCCTCTTACCTGCTCCGGTGAGCTGTAATGAACGGAACCCATGGCGTTGCTTGAAATTGTATTAGAGGAAGCAGCTCTGGCGATACCAAAATCCGTTACCTTAACCTTGCCATTTGTGGAAATGATAATATTCTGTGGTTTAACATCACGATGGACAATACCATGCGAATGAGCTGCAGCCAGACCCATGCAAACCTGAATGGCAATACTGGTGGCCTCACGAACGGAAAGCTTACCCTTCTTTTCGATATATTCTTTAAGCGTAATGCCTTCGATCAGTTCCATAACGATATAATAAATACCATTATCGTCACCAACGTCGAATACATTAACAATATTGGGGTTAGCCAGCCCTGCTGCTGCCTGCGCCTCACGTGTAAACTTTCTGACAAAGTCACTATTATTTTTAAATTCGGACTTCATAACCTTAACTGCTACAAAACGGTTAAGTTTGCTGTCCTTGGCTTTGTAAACATCAGCCATGCCGCCTGAGCCGACACGACCAACGATCTCATACCGATTACCTAAAATTGTTCCAGCTTTTAACATACTTAATTCACCTCGTTGTTATCCGGTTCTACCACTATAACAGCTATATTATCCTTTCCCCCGTTATCATTGGCTCTCCGGATGAGCGCCGATACCTTTTCCTCTGCGGAATCAGATTCATCAAGAATCTCCTTGATATCAAGATCTTCCACCATATTGCTTAACCCGTCGGAGCACATTACGATTTCTCCTTCCGGAGGAACCTTGAAATCAAAGAAATCAATCTGTACTTCCGGTGACGCGCCAAGTGCCCGGGTAATAATATGCTTATCCGGGTGTCTGTGTGCTTCTTCCTCTGTCAGCTGCCCCAGACGAACCATTTCCTCCACCAGTGAATGATCTTTGGTGATCTGGATAAATTCTTCATCGTCCTTCAGGTACAGCCTGCTATCGCCAACATTAGCAACATAGGCATAACCGTCTATGATCGTCGCGGCGACCACGGTCGTGCCCATTCCCTGTAATTCTTCATGTTCATCGGCCTTCATTCGAATGCCGGTGTTTGCTTCGCGTATTGCGTCTCCAATCAGTCTGACAGGATTCTTCTCATTACTGGCCTCAATGTACTCTGTGATGGTGCGTACCGCAAAACGGGAGGCATAATCACCTGCATTATGACCGCCCATGCCATCTGCCACTATAAAAAGATTAGGCAGATTACCTACCGGCATCTGCGATTCAAAAAGGCTGTCCTGATTTATTTTTCTTCTCTGTCCGACGTCTGTAGCCGAAAAAGATTTCATTCGTTTCTAATTCCTTTATGCGATATATTTAGATATATCGCTTTCTAAGCTGGCCGCAGGCACCATCGATGTCCCGGCCCATTTCCCTTCTAATAGTAACATGTAATCCGTTTTTTTCAAGTTTTTTCTTGAAGGCCTCTGTGGAAGCACGGTCAGTCTCCTTAAAATCATTCTCCCGTACAGGATTTACCGGAATCAGATTAACCAGTGCATTCTTCCCTTTAAGAAGATTTCCAAGTTCCCGTGCAATGGCTTCCGAATCATTCACATCTTTAATAAGAGAATATTCAAAAGTCAGCCGCCGTCCTGTCTTTTCAAAATAATAATCCATGGCCGGCATGATTTCACTCAGGCTGTAACGGTTGGCAATAGGCATAATTTCCCGCCGCTTTTCATCATTAGGTGCATGCAGCGAAAGAGCCAGTGAAATCTGAAGACCTTCATCTGCAAGTTTCCTTATCTTCGGCACAAGACCGCAAGTGGAAACCGTTACGTTTCTCTGACTAATGTTAAGGCCATTTTCATCTGTCAGCATTTTGATAAAACGGATCAGATTGTCATAATTATCCAGAGGTTCCCCTGTACCCATGACAACAACATTAGATATTCTCTCACCTGTATGCTTTCCAATCTGCTCGATCTGGCCCAGGATTTCGCCTGCTGAAAGATTGCGTGTCAGACCACCGATGGTTGAAGCACAAAAGCGACAGCCCATCCGGCATCCAACCTGGGACGATACACAAACAGTATTACCATGATGATAACGCATAAAAACGCTTTCAACGAAATTACCATCTGCCATTTTGAAAAGATACTTTCGCGTTCCGTCTTCTTTTGACACCTGAAAGGTCTCAATGGAAGGTCTTAAAAGCGGAGCCTCTTCTTTCAGTTTTTCCCGAAACGAAGCAGGCAGATTATTCATTTCATCATAACTATCTGCCATGCTTACATGAAGCCAGCGATAGAGCTGGGAGGCCCTAAAGGCTTTCTCTCCCAGCTCCTTAACAATATTCTTTAATTCCGGCAAATCTGCTGACAATATATCAATCATTCTTTATCCCTTTTAAACCGTGCCACAAAGAACCCATCCGATTCGTGGAGGCCCGGCATCATCTGAAGATAGCCTTCCTCCGTAGTCAGTCTCTTAAGTTCCCTGGGAATGTAGGGATCGATGCTTTCCAGATGGAAGGGGTAATTATTTTCAAACCATTTTGCATTTTCTACATTTTCCAGAGGGCTGACAGTACAGGTACTGTAGATCAGTGTGCCCTCCGGGCGAACATAAGATGCGGCATTGTGAAGCATGCTTCTCTGGAGCTGTACAAGTTCCTCTATCTTCTGCATGGAAATCTT
The DNA here is from genome assembly GCA_963607995.1 of Oscillospiraceae bacterium. Taxonomy (GTDB): domain Bacteria; phylum Bacillota; class Clostridia; order Lachnospirales; family Lachnospiraceae; genus Chordicoccus. The sequence goes on from CAVDGK010000017.1 coordinate 3,133, forward strand.
GTATTTAATATCCGGCTTACGGCCAATGACACCAAGTCCCGAGCAGGGAAGATCGCAGAATACCACATCTGCTTTTTCCACCGAACCCGGATCAAACACAAGAGCATCCTTCTGTACCGGTTTAATATTGATAAGATCAGCTCTTTCAATATTTTCCTGTATCAGTTTCATCTTGTCTTCGCTTAAATCCCGGGCTTCCACCATGCCAAATCCACCTAGCTTATCTGCAGCATGAAGGCTCTTGCCCCCCGGTGCGGCGCACATATCGATAACGTAATCTCCCTGGTGCAGGTCTGCAATCTCAGCCACCAGCATGGAACTGACATCCTGTGGAAAGATCCATCCATTTTTAAAGGCTTCCAGTGCCGGCAAGTAATTATAGCCTGAAATATTGTAGGCATAAGGAAAATAGGGAGCTCTCTTTACCTTAATTTCCTGTTCCTTAAGACTATCCAAGATTGTCTGCTTATCTATGTGCAGTGTCTTTAAACGAACGGTAGTGGGCCTCTCTTCCATGAAGTTCTTAAGCATCAACGTGGTGATTTCCATACCATAGGCATCCATCCAGTACTTCACGATCCACCGGGGCATGGAATAAACAACAGAAAGATATTCCATAGGATTTTCCTCCGGATCGGGATAGGTGATAGCATCTGCCTGCCGTGAGATATTTCTCAGCACGCCATTGACAAAGCCTTTCAGGCTGTAAAAGCCCTTGTGCTGGGCCAGCATAACCGCCTCATTAACGGCCGCATTATCCGGAATGCCCCCCATAAAACGGATCTGATAAACGGCACTCCTTAAAATATTACGGATCACCGGCTTCATACGGGCCGACGGTACTGTGGAAAACTGATCGATAATATAATCAATCTCGATCATTCTTTCGATGGTTCCCTCGCAAACCCGGGTAATAAAAGCTCTGTCACGCTTCGAAAGATACTGATGCTCCTCCAGTGCTTTATGAAGAGCCATATGACAATAGCGTCCGTTTTTATTGACATCCATCAACACACTTAAGATCACATCCCGTGTATTAACTGTCGTCATAATGATTCCCCCTGGTTACAAAAATTTAGAATATCGTTGCTAAGGTCAAAAATCCGATGCTGTTTATACATTCAAACAACAAAAACAAACATGACCTTCTTTTTTTCTTCTATTTACTGATCAAACTTATTATGTCTCAAGACATATCCCCTGACAAAATCAGCGGTTTTCATTCTCTTGCGGCCTTCCATCTGTACCTCATCAAGGCACAGGATGCCCCGACCTGTCTGAACGTAAATGCCTTTACGGTCCTGTCTTAGGATTGTTCCGGCTTCGCCTTCAAGATCCGCTTTTTCCACATGGCATTCCCAGATTTTCAGATTCTTGCCATCAAGACCTGTATATGTGCAGGGCCAAGGATTCATGGCACGGCACTGTCTTTCAATAGTCTCTGCTGTATTATTCCAATCGATTTTTCCCATAGCCTTAGTCAGCATTGCCGCATAAGGTGTGGTACTTTCTTCCGGCTGAGGTGTGTAAACAGCACTTCCATCCACGATTGTCGGAATCGTCTTAATAAGAAGCTCAGCTCCGGCCTTAGCCAGTTTATCAAAAAGTGAACCACCTGTTTCCTTTTTTTCAATAGGTACTACGATCTTTGATATCATATCACCGGTGTCAAGTCCCTCACTCATTTTCATGATGGTAACACCGCTTTCTTCTCTTCCATCCAGGATAGCCTGCTGAATAGGTGCCGCACCCCGATATGCCGGAAGAAGGGAGGCATGCACATTGATGCAGCCGAACTTAGGCATGTCCAGGATTTCTTTGGAAATGATCTGGCCGAAAGCCGCTACAACGATGAGGTCCGGTTCCAATGCCCGGATAGCCTGAACTGACTCTGCCTCACGTACCTTAACCGGCTGCAAAATCGGACATCCGATTTCCAGGGCCACCTTCTTAACCGGTGAGGGAACCGGTTCTTTCTTTCTTCCTACCGGCTTATCCGGCTGGGTCACCACACCGGCAATGTGATAGCCGCCATCCCGAAGAGCTTCTAAAATACCTGAAGCAAAATCAGGCGTTCCCATAAAAACGATATTCATTCTCAGGCTTCCTCCTCATCTTCTTCGACATTGTCATAATTCACATCATGAATCTCACCTTCCACGAATTCTGTATAAAGGTGTCCGTCCAGATGATCGGTTTCATGACAGATGGCACGGGCCAGAAGGCCTTCTGCATCGATGATATAAGGTTTCATATTTTCATCCAAAGCTTCACAAATGACATGCATGGGCCGTGTCACAATACCTGCTTTTCCCGGCAGGGAAAGACAGCCTTCCTCTCCCGTCTGCTCTCCTTCCTTTAATGTAATCTTTGGATTAATAAGGACATAGGGTTCATCGCCGCAGTCAATGACAACCAATCTCTTTAAAATACCAACCTGGGGTGCCGCAAGACCCACACCGTTTGCTTCATACATGGTATCAAACATATCATCGATCAGTGTTGCTGTACGGGGTGTCATGCACTTTACCTCTTTGCATACCTTTCCCAGGATTGGATCTCCTTCAAGTCTTATTGTTCTCAGTGCCATTTTCTGCCTCCTTATTTTTCTTAAACATTCATATCAAATTGTATATTAAGGGACTGAAAGCCCCAGTTAATTTCAATATATTTTTCAATTCTGTTCCGTGCTTCTTCCAGAACTTTCCGGTCCCTGTGTCTTAAATAGATCACCCGCCGGTAATAGTCCCTTACCTTACCGATACTTTGAGGTGCCGGACCAATCGTCATAAGTTTCCCGGATGCATCCATACGGTCAACCATCTGTCTTAAATAAGCCATTCCCTGATCAAGTTTTGCTTCATCCTTCGATGAACCCAGGATTGCCATCATGGTTCCGCAAGGCGGGTAAGCCATCATTTTCCTAAATGACATTTCCTCTTTATAAAAACTGTCATAGTCCTGAGAAGCTGCTGCCATAAGAGCATAATGTTCAGGTTCGTAGGTCTGTATAACAGATAGGCCCTTCTTTTCACCCCGTCCTGCCCGGCCTGATGCCTGCAGGATCAGCTGAAAAGTTCTCTCCGCTGAACGATAATCCTGATCATTTAAAGAAAGATCTGCAAGAAGAGCTCCCACCAAAGTTACCCTTGGAAAATCATGACCTTTAACAATCATCTGGGTTCCGATGAGAATATCCGCTTCCCCTTCGGCAAAAGCTTTCAGCTTCTTTTCATGGCCTTCCTTGCCGCCGGTAGTATCCATATCCATACGAAGGACTCGGGCATTTGGAAACTCCTTTACCAGAAGATTTTCCACTGCTTCCGTTCCAATCTTAATACCACCAAAAAGGGCCGATCCGCAAGTCGGACAAATCTTCATCATAGGTTTTTCATAACCGCAATAATGGCAGATCAGCCGTCCATTCCGGTGGTGGGTCATAGACACATCACAATGAGGGCATTTCTCCACATGACCGCAGCTCCGACAACTAACAAAACCGGCCAGACCCCTGCGGTTTAAAAAGAGCATGCTCTGCTCATTTTTCTCAAGCCGATCTTCCAGTTCCTTTCTCAGGCAGGCACTTAAAATGGATCGGTTTCCCCGACTTAATTCCTTGCGCATGTCAACAATCACGGTTTCCGGAAGAGAGCTTTCACCAAAACGTTCCTTCAGACGGACTAAGCAATATTCTTCTTTTTCACAGCGGTAAAAGGATTCAAGGGAAGGGGAGGCCGACCCCAGAATCACATGGGCATGACTGATTTTTCCTCTTTCCACCGCTGTTTCCCGGGCATGATAACGAGGGGTCACCTCGGATGCATAGCTTCCTTCATGCTCCTCATCCACTACGATAAGGCCGAGATTTGGAAAAGGTGTAAACAAAGCCGAGCGTGGTCCCACCATAATCTTGATGTGGCCGCTTTTGGCCGCCTTAAACTGATCGAACTTTTCTCCTTCCGACAAACGGGAATGAAGGAAGGATACCACCTGCCCGAAGCGACGGACGAACCGGCCTACTGTCTGGTAGGTAAGAGCAATTTCCGGAATAAGCACGATGGCCTGTTTTCCTTCCGAAAGAACCTTTTCGATCATCTTCATATACACTTCGGTCTTACCGCTTCCGGTAATACCATATAAAAGAACCGGCCGGTCTTTTCCCTGCCATTCCGACTGAATTTCCAGGGCTGCATTTTCCTGAAGCGGAGAAAGAGGTGATACTTTTATCATGTCACTTTCTTCCACTACCGACCGAAATGCAATGCCGGATTCTATCTTAATAATATTTTTTTCTTCCATCTGTCTTAAGACAGCGGCAGTTGTATTTGTCTCATGCAAAAGTCTTTCATAAGGCATTGTTGTATTTTCAATAAGGAGCCGAAGCACCCGAACCCGGGCTTTCTGATTTTTTCTTTCCAACTCCTTGAGAATTTTCCGTGCTTCTTCTTCAGAAAGGGACAGAATTACTTTTCTTTCTATTTTGTCCTTGACTTTTTTCCTCCAGGGAAGAACAGTGTGAAGGGCCTGATTCAAAGTGCAGCCGTACCGCTTTTTCATCCAGACAGCCAGCTGGACGAGACCATCTTCCACCACATTTTCTCCGGTTACCACATCCACAATGGACTTTATATTTTCATCCGGATATTCACAGTTTTCTTTCAAATCCACTACCCAGCCCGTCATCATACGTCCGCTTCTGCCGAAAGGAACGGTTACGGCCGATCCGATGCAGATACGTTCCGCAAGCTCCTCCGGAATCCGGTAACTAAAACTCCTGTCCAGTTCCTCAGCGGATATATCAATGATGACGTCTGCGTAAGGCATTTTCATCTTTTTTCAAGAATCTCCTCAATGATCACTCTCTCATCCATGGGATATTTCTTTCCCTTGATTTCCTGATAATCTTCATGACCTTTACCGGCTAAAACAATGATATCTCCCGACTGGCCATGATCAATGGCCCAGGCAATAGCCTCCCGCCTGTCAGCGATCTCCACATATTTTCCATCGGTTTTGGCAATACCGGTCTTAATATCTTCAATAATAGCCTGTGGTTCTTCAAAACGTGGATTATCCGATGTAATAATGGTAAGATCCGCCAGTTTTCCGGAAACCTCGCCCATTTCAAAACGTCTTGACCGGGCACGATTGCCTCCGCAGCCAAAAAGACACACAAGCCTCTTAGGATGATAATCCTTAAGGGTTGTCAGCAGACTTTCCAGAGCCATGGCATTATGAGCATAATCAATCATCAATGAGAACTGATCTGACACTTTCACCATTTCAATGCGACCCTTAACATGAGCCGCTTTCAGGGCCCGAAGAATATTTTCCTCGGAAATATTGAAATGACGACAAATGGCAATGGCAGCCAGGGCATTATAAACCGAGAACTTGCCCGGAATATCAAGAACCACCGAAAGGTCCATATCTCCTTTTACATCAAAGCTGACGCCAAGATAACCCGGTTCATGAATATGACGGATATTAACAGCCCGAAGGGAGGCCTCCGGATTATCAATGCCATAGGTTTCCACCTCACAGGTACTGCCTTTTAAAATCTCTTTTAAATGAGCATCATCGGCATTAAATACACCCAGACGGCACTGCTTAAAAAGCAGGCTCTTGCAATGAAGATAATCTTCAAAACTTGCGTGCTCAGCCGGTCCGATATGATCCGGTTCAATATTGGTGAAAACCCCGATCTCAAAAGGAATACCGGCGGTTCTGTGAAGCATAAGGGCCTGGGAAGAAACTTCCATGACCACCATATCGCATCCTTCTTCCACCATTTCCTTTAAATAAGACTGAAGAGTGTAAGATTCCGGTGTGGTATGCTCTGCATGAATATGCTTATCCCCGATAATGATCTCGATGGTGCCGATAAGGCCTACTTTGTAGCCGGCATTTTCAAGAATGGATTTAACCATATAAGTTGTGGTGGTTTTGCCCTTTGTACCGGTAATGCCGATCATTTTCAGTTTTTCAGCCGGATAATCAAACCAGGCTGCTGAAATCATAGCCATGGCATAACGGGTATCATCCGTCTCCACCACGACCATATTTTCCGGCCATTCAAGGCCTTCCGGAAGGATGGCACCTTTCTGAATAAGTACAGCGCGGCACCCCTGTTCAATCACGTTTTTCAAATAAGAGTGGCCATCCGTTACGGCTCCGACGATTGCCATAAAAAGTGACCCTTCCACGGCTTTACGGGAATCGTTGACCACAGCTGTGATCTCAGCTTCACCATTACCTTTAAGAAAATGGCAGCTGGTATGTTCAAGGAGTTTAGTTAATTTCATGTGAATACCCCCCATTTTTTTCAATAGTCTGTTGTATTTTACCATAAGGTGTCTTCACTTTCAATTGCAGAGGATTTTGAACATTACTCCGATTCTGATCTGTTTTCAAAATTTAAATCAAGACCGCAGAAAACCGTAACCTTTTAACACCAACTCTAAGCCCATAGTTTATCCATTTTATTTTCTTTTAATAATTTTTATTTTTTCTTTCGTTGTCGTACATATTCGGAACATAATTATTTTTTATATTAATTACAGTAAATTTTCAATTTACTATCTCCCCCCTCATTATAGTAAGACAAACAAAGAAGCAGCCGTGAGGCTGCTTTTTTGTTATGTCAAGGACATTCGCAATCCGCTACTTGCTCATATATAAAAAGTGGCAGTGGGTAATCTTGTGTTTTTATAAAAAATCTATTCTTTACGATATCTTTATTTTCCTTCAAACAATAGAATGCACGCTTTTCGAGCATTCTATTGTCATAAAAAAAAGAAAAACGGGACAGCCAAACTGTCCCGTTCTTAAAAGTATCTTTAATGATTATTCATTGACAATGAATGTTCCTGCCTGGCCCTTTACAGCAGCCTTGGCACGGGAAATGGATGTAATAACAGCTTTATGATTTGCTCCCATTTCCACAAATTCGATAGCAGCTTCAACCTTCGGCAGCATAGAGCCTTTCTCAAACTGCTTTTCCTTAAGATAATTGCGCGCCTGACGAACATTAACGGTGCTCAAAGCCTTTTCATTATCTTTGCGGTAGTTCAGGTTGACATTGTCTACTGTTGTCAGGATCATGAGCATATCGGCATCCAGTTCAATAGCCAAAAGGGAACTAACAAGATCCTTTTCAATAATGGCAGATGCACCGCGAAGGTCAACTCCCTGTTCCATAACCGGGATACCGCCGCCACCGCAGCAGATGACAACCTGACCGGCACTGGCCAGAGCCTTAATGGTCTCGATCTCAACAATATCCTGAGGTTTCGGTGATGCAACGATACGACGGAAGCCGCCGGGAACTTTAGTAACAAAGTTACCCTTCTTCTCTTCCTCTTCAGCCTCTTCCTTAGTCAGCACACGACCGATAACCTTAGACGGCACATAGAAAGCCTCATCATAAGGATCTACCAAAACCTGTGTCAGAACAGTGGCTACAGGCTTTGCAATGCCTCTTGTGATCAGTTCGGCACGGATCGCATTCTGAAGATCGTAACCGATATACCCCTGTGACATGGCTGAGCACACTGACATAGGAACAGCCGTAAAATTATCATGGTTTTTATTATATTCATTCATGGCCATATGAATCACACCGATCTGATCGGAGTTGCTGTGGGTAATGACAACCTCCATGCCACTCTCTACAAGATCGGCTACAGCCTTGGCAGCTTCACGGGTGGCTGCCTTCTGCTCCGGAAGTGTCGTACCAAGTGCTTTGTGTCCAAGTGCCACAACGGCGATTTTCTTTTCTTTCATATTGACCCCCTGTCCGGTAATTATTTTTCAAAACTCCTGTTGAAAAATTTTGACTTCTTTGGAGTTTAGAATTCATGAAATATTTTTATCTACGCATGAGCTACTGTTTTTATAACAAAATAAATCAAAACAATGACACCCAGTGCAATACGATACCAGCCAAAGACTTTAAAGTCATGGCGACGGATATAAGCCATCAGGAATCGGATGACAAAAAGCGAAACCACAAAGGCCACTGCCATGCCAAGGACCAAATAAATAGCTTCTATAGCCGTAAAACCAAAGCCAAATTTAACCAGTTTCAGAAGGCTGGCTCCAAGCATAACCGGTATGGCCAGGAAAAATGTATACTCCGAAGCCGTCTTGCGGTTCATACCAAGCAGAATACCTCCAAGAATGGTAGCACCGGAACGGGACGTACCCGGAATCAATGCCAATACCTGGAAGACACCGACAAACAAAGCGGTTTTCCAGTCTATTTCCGAAATACCTCTGATAGCTGACTTCTTGCCCTTCCGGTAGTTCTCCACGACGATAAAAAGGACACCATAAAGAATCAGGGTAATAGCCACCGTTACATAGTTATAAAGATGGTCATTAAGCCAGTCATCCAGAAGAAGCCCTATGACTGCTGCCGGTATACAGGATACGGCAATCTTAAGCCACATGATGAATTTCTTTTTCGAAGCGATCTTCCAGAGGCCTTCCTGTTCCTCCCGCACGCGGTGGAAAGGCCAGATTTTATGCCAGAAAAGCACCACAACTGCCAGGATGGCGCCAAACTGAATGACCACCAGGAACATTTCCATAAATTCTTCTGATACATTCAGTTTAACGAATTCATCCAAAAGGATCATATGACCCGTGGAACTAATGGGAAGCCACTCCGTGATGCCTTCCACGATTCCCAATAATATGACTTTTAAAAATTCAAGCACGTTTTATCTCCGCAATATCAACGATGGACAGCTCATCCCTGTTAACCTGCTCAAGTGATGATATCAGGGCTCCGGCTGTATCGATGGCAGTCAGAACATTGACACCTGTTTCAATAGCGGCGCGGCGGATCTTAAATCCATCCTGCTGATGCTCAATTCCCTGTGACGGCAAGTCAATGATCAAGTCGATCTTGTGTCCAAGGATAAGATCCATCAGATTGGGAGCAGGCTGTTCCAATTTATTGGTACGAACTGCATGAACGCCATGATCATTGAGATACTTAGCTGTTCCATAGGTAGCGTAGATACGATAACCGATCTTTTCAAAACGCTGGGCAATGGGAAGGATTTCTTCCTTTTCCTCATCCCGAACCGTAATAATCATATTCTTATACTTCGGCAATACCACACCGGCACCGATAAATGCCTTGTAAAGGGCCTCTTCATAGGATTTTGAAATACCAAGGCATTCACCTGTTGATTTCATTTCCGGTCCAAGGCTGATATCAGCTCCCCTCAGTTTTTCGAAGGAGAATACAGGCATCTTGATAGCTGTGTGTTCAGCGGCCTTCTGCAGTCCCGGTTCATAGCCCATGTCACGAATGCGCTCACCCAGCATGGATCTGACAGCCAGTTCAACAATAGGAATACCCGTAACCTTGCTGATATAAGGTACCGTTCTGGAAGAACGGGGGTTGACTTCGATAATAAAAATCTCGTCATTTCTTTCAATGAACTGAATGTTGATCATACCAAGTACATGAAGAGCCTCAGCCAGCATTCTTGTATATTCTGTAATCTGGTCGATGGCCTTCTGACTTAAGTGACGTGCCGGGTAAACGGAAATGGAGTCACCGGAATGAATACCGGCTCTTTCCACATGTTCCATGATACCTGGTATCAGTATATCATATCCGTCACAGATTGCATCAACTTCTACCTCACGGCCCATCTCATATTTATCAACAAGGATAGGATGATCCTGAGAATGACGGTTAATAATGCCAATATAAGATTCAATATCATCATCGCTGATAGCGATTCTCATGCCGGCGCCACCCAGAACGTAGGACGGTCTTACCAGTACCGGATAGCCGATATTGTTGGCAGCTTTCTTGGCCTCTTCTGCCGTGAAGACGGTTTCGCCCTTCGGTCTCTTAATGCCGCATTTCTGCAGGATTTCATCAAAGAGCTCACGGTCTTCCGCAGCATCAACATTTTCAGCTGATGTACCCAGAATCGGTACACCCATTTCCATCAGGTCTTTTGTCAGCTTAATAGCGGTCTGACCGCCAAACTGAACAACGGCACCATCCGGTTTTTCCAGGGCAACCACATTGGCTACATCTTCTGCAGTCAAAGGTTCAAAATAAAGATGATCGGCAATATCAAAGTCGGTGGAAACCGTTTCCGGGTTATTATTGACGATAATAGTCTCCCAGCCGGCCTTGGAGAATGCCCAGGCGCTGTGAACAGAACAATAATCGAATTCAACACCCTGGCCGATACGGATAGGACCGGATCCAAGGATCAGAACTTTCTTTCTGTCATGATTTGTAACCGCTTCATTTTCACCATCATAAATTGAATAATAATATGGTGTTTCTGCATCAAATTCACCGGCGCAGGTATCAACCATCTTGAAGGCGGCATGAATGTTATATTCATCCCGCAGATCCTTAATCTCTTTTTCTGTCTTTCCTGAAAGTCTGGCAATAACAGCATCCGGGAACATCAGTCTCTTGGCTTCCCGCAAAAGGGATTCATCCAGACGGCGGTTCTTTAAGGCATACTCGATACCCACCAGAACGGCGATCTTGTCAATAAACCAGGGATCAATCTGGGTAATACGGTTGATTTCTTCATAAGGAATCTGACGGCGGACAGCCTCAGCAATACGCCAAAGTCGAAGATCATCAACCAGAGCCAGCTGCTGCTCAAATTCTTCATCTGTCAGATTGGAGAAATCATAGGACAAAAGGCTGTCGGTATGCTGCTCCAGTGAACGGATGGCCTTCATAAGAGCACCTTCGAAATTGCTGCAGATGCTCATAACCTCGCCTGTAGCCTTCATCTGTGTAGTCAGGGCACGGCGGGCTGAAATAAACTTATCGAAGGGAAGTCTCGGAATCTTAACAACGCAGTAATCCAGTACCGGTTCGAAAGCCGAGAATGTCTTCTTGGTAATGGCATTTGGAATCTCATCCAGGTCATAACCTAAAGCGATCTTAGCCGTTACCCGGGCAATAGGATAACCTGTTGCCTTGGAAGCTAAGGCTGAAGAACGGCTGACACGAGGATTAACCTCGATAACACAGTATTCAAATGACTTAGGATTTAAGGCATACTGTACATTGCAGCCGCCGGTGATCTGCAGTTCATTTATAATGCTCAAAGCCGAGCTTCTCAGCATCTGATATTCTTTATCCCCCAGAGTCTGGGACGGAGCCACAACGATAGAGTCACCGGTATGAACACCAACCGGGTCAATATTTTCCATGTTGCAGACGGTAATAGCGTTGCCGGAGGCATCCCGCATTACCTCATACTCTACTTCCTTCCATCCGGCAATAGATTTCTCTACCAGAACCTCACCGACTCGGGAAAGACGCAGACCATTGGAAAGAATCTTCTGAAGTTCTTCCGGATCTTTGGCAATACCGCCGCCGGAACCGCCTAAAGTATAGGCCGGACGAAGAACCACCGGGTAACCGATCTTATGGGCAAAGGCTGCACCATCTTCTACGCTGGTAACTACCAGAGAAGGAGCGATGGGCTCGCCAATCTTTTCCATGGTATCTTTAAATTCCTGACGATCTTCTGCTTTGCGGATCGTCTGGACTGTAGTACCGATAAGACGGACATTATTTTTTTCAAAATAGCCTTCATCAGCCAGCTCCATGGCAAGGTTCAGACCAGCCTGACCACCCAGAGTCGGCAGGATTGAATCAGGCTTTTCTTTTTCGATAATTCTCTTAACTGTATCCGTAGTCAGGGGTTCAATGTAAACTTCATCAGCAATATCGCCATCTGTCATAATGGTGGCAGGGTTGCTGTTTAAAAGGACAACTTCCACACCCTCTTCACGGAGAGAACGGCAGGCCTGTGTACCGGCATAGTCAAATTCAGCTGCCTGACCAATGACGATAGGACCGGAACCGATAACCAGAACCTTCTTTATATCTTTATTTCTGGGCATAGCTGCCTCCTTTCATCACATCAACAAAGCGGTCAAAAAGGAATCCTGTATCCTGGGGTCCCGGGCAGGCTTCCGGATGGAACTGTACCGTCAGCACATTTTTATTCAGATAAAGAAGACCTTCGTTTGTACCGTCATTAACATTTTTAAAGGACGGAACAGCTACTTTGGGATCCAGTGATTCCTCATCTACCATATACCCATGGTTCTGTGAGGAAATATAAACACGACCGTCACCGACTACATTTTTCACCGGGTGATTGCCGCCGCGGTGACCATATTTCATTTTCTTCGTATCAGCTCCG
>CAVDGK010000018.1:0-14841 GCA_963607995.1 Oscillospiraceae bacterium
TCCATTCTCACTTCGTTCGAAGGAACCGCTGCTTCACTAAACTCAGTCATCGTGCCAGCACTCGACTTCGTTAAGTGTGAGCATGTGTGCTCGACGAGGGTCGCGGGAGCGTGTCTTGCCGCGCAGGAGCGCACAAGCCGGTTCGTACTTAAACAACAGTTTTTATTCTTTCTAATCTTCTTCCAGCATTTGTATTTCGAAGAAATCGAAATCAATATCTTCCACAAAGCTGTCACGTCTGAAACGTGTTTTGGACAATCGTCTGAATTCAGAAATATTCACATCCAGCCAGATGGGTTCAGCCAGATCGAATTCATGACAAAGTCCCGTAATGGCACGAAACACCTTATGGGTTCGTGTGTCGTCTGTATCGTCCTCGATGACGGCATCCCTCATAAGGTGATTATCGCATACTATCTTACCCCATATTCTGAACAATTAAAGGTCCCAACTCTCTATATATTTCTTCTGTTCCTCGGTCAGATGATCAATGCCAATCCCAAGGAAAGCCAGCTTGCGTTCCGCAATTTCAGCATCAATTTCTGCCGGTACAGTCTGAAGCATTTCCGTCATTTCATTTCTGTGCTGAGCAAGATATGCTGCACACAGAGCCTGAACAGCAAAGCTCATATCCATAATCTCAGCCGGATGACCATCTCCTGCTGCCAGGTTAACAAGACGACCTTCAGCCAGTACATTAACCGAACGGCCATTTTCAAGATAATAGCCCATGATATTCTCACGGCGCAGCTCTTTCTTAACAGCGATCTTCTCCAAACCTTCCACGTCAACTTCTACATTAAAATGACCGGCATTGGAAAGAATAGCACCATCTTTCATAAGAAGCATATGATCCGTGGTAATAACATCCTTGCATCCCGTTACGGTTACGAAGAAATCACCAATCTTGGCAGCTTCTTCCATAGGCATAACCTCGAAGCCATCCATAACCGCTTCCACAGCCTTAATGGGATCGATTTCCGTTACATAAACCCGGGCACCAAGACCTTTGGCTCTCATAGCCACGCCCTTGCCGCACCATCCATAACCGGCAACAACCACTTTCTTTCCGGCTACGATAAGGTTTGTGGTGCGGTTAATGCCATTCCAGACAGACTGGCCTGTTCCATAACGATTGTCAAAAAGGAACTTGCACTGGGCATTATTTACCATCATCATGGGAAACTTCAAAGCACCGTCAGAGGCCATAGCCTTCAGTCTCTGAATACCTGTGGTAGTCTCTTCACATCCACCGATAACTCCCGGCAGAAGCTCAGGATACTTATTGTGAATCATATTCACCAGATCACCCCCATCATCAATAATGATATTAGGGCCCACCTCAAGACAATTGGATAAGTGTCTGTCGTATTCTTCCTGTGTAGCAGCATGATAAGCAAAAACCTCAACTCCACGGGACGCAAGGCCTGCTGCCACATCATCCTGCGTGGAAAGAACGTTGCTGCCTGTGGCATAAACCTGGGCACCGCCATCTTTCAAGACAGTAGCAAGATAAGCTGTCTTGGCTTCCATATGAATGGAAAGTGCGATTTTTAAACCTTTAAAGGGCAGATCTTTTTTGAAATCTTCGTCAATGCTGCGAAGTACCGGCATGTGATCCCGCACCCAGTCAATCTTGCGGCAGCCATCCGGTGCTAATGAAATATCTCTTACGTCGCTCATAATCATCTCCCATTTCACTTCTGCGCTTATCCTTCACGGATTTGCACTTATATAATGACGTTGGGGTCGAAGGTATCCGGCCCCAACTGATGTTAACAAATTGCTATTTTCTTCTCTATATCAGAATGTCTCAATGACCTTCTGAATCTCATAGTTGACTCTCTCTTCATCGATTGTCGTCAGAACCCGGTTCCGCATAAGGAACTTGCCTCCTACCATAGAGTCTGTAACTTCATAACCTGTTGATGAATAAACCAGTGCAGCCTTCCAGTTATGCTTCGGCTGGAAATTCGGTGCATTTTCATCCAGCATAATAAGGTCGGCAACGCAGCCTTTTTCGATGCGGCCTGCCTTCTCCATACCAATGGCCTTGTAACCATTATAGACTGCCACCTGAATGGATTCCTCCGCTGTCATAACCAGTGAATCCTTAGCAGCTCCCTTCTGAGCAAGGGACATGAGGCTCATTTCCCGGAACATATTAAGGGCATTATTGCTGGAAGCTCCATCGGTACCAAGGCAGACGTTGATACCTTCCTTCAGCATCCGGGGAACCGGTGCAAAACCATTGGCCAGCTTCATGTTGCTGGCGGGATTTGTTACCACGGAAAGTCCCGGTTTCTTTAAGATCTCATAATCTTCATCGCTCAGATATACACAATGGGCCAAAAGAGCACGGCCATCCAGAAGACCACAATCCTTAATGTAAGCAATAGGTGTCATGCCATGCTGCTTCATGCAGGTATCATATTCATTCTGGGTTTCTGTGGCGTGAATATTAATGAGAAGGTTTTTCTCTTTTGCCACCTCAGCAATAGCTCTTAACGCATCATCACCGCAGGTATAGATGGCATGGGGTGCCAGACCGAAGGTAACATTGGCATTGGTTTCATTTAAACCATAATCCATTTCGTCAAAAGCTTCGTTCAAACGGCGGATATAACCTTCATCATTTCGGTCAGATCCCACAAGACCCCGGGTGATCAGGGCTCTCATTCCTGTATCAGCGCAGGCTTTAACAGCCATGCGGGGGAACATCTGCTGATCTACGAAGCAGGTGGTACCGGTACGGATCATTTCCATAATAGAGAGAAGATTTCCCCAGTAAGCCTGCTCTGAAGTCATTTTGCTTTCAAGGGGATCAATCTTACCGAAAAGCCATTCTTCAAAGGGAAGATCGTCTGCATAATTTCTAAAAACAGACATGTAAGCGTGGGTATGAGCATTGACCATACCGGGCATCATAATCTTACCTGTGCCGTCTACTGTTTCATCGGCTGCAAAGCCTTCCGGCATCTGATCGATACCGGTTATGCGGCTTCCTTCAATATAGACATCCCGGCGGATGTTCATTTCATCTTCCAGGAGGTGAACATTTTTTATCAGAATTCCCATAGTGTCTCCGATTTTCTTTCTAAAAGATTTTTCTTTACTTCAATACAAACACGCAACTATTCTATCATAAAAAACATGCTTTTCCAATCTCACCAATTTTAAATTAAATTGTTTTGATACGTACGAACCGTGCCTTGCACTCCTGCACGAACAGACACGCTTTCGCGACCCTCGTCGAGCAGCGCACGCTAACCTCACTCATCGCCTCCGGCTCGAGTTCGCTAAGCGGCGGCCTCCTCGAGGGTCTGCCTTAGCAGGAGTACATTGCCGGTTCTGTCTATTAAAAGTCGTGCCTTGCTGTCCTGCTTTCTATGTTTTATAATACGCAGATAAGTGTTTTTATATTGCGGAGGTATAGATATGGTTTATAAAACAAAAGGCACCTGCTCTTCTGAAATTCATTTTGATATAAAAGATAATAAAGTTTCAAATGTTCAGTTCATCGGTGGCTGCAATGGCAATACCAAAGGCATTGCAAGCCTTGTTGAAGGCATGGATGCAAATGAAGTCATCAAAAGACTGGAAGGCACAACCTGTGGTTTCAAACCCACATCCTGCCCGGACCAGTTAGCCAAAGCCTTAAAGCAGGCTCTGGAACAGAATTAATTTTTACGATGGCATGTCCGCAAGGGCATGTCATTTTTTATGTAAACCCACCTCTAAAAACTCTCCCGCCTATATTTTTCCATTTCATTGAGTCGAAAATATTCACAATTCGCTCCGCTGCTTGCTCATATAAAACGGCAGTGGGTTTTCTTGCGTTTTTTATAAGTTCCTCAAAATCCGCCATTTTACAAAATCACTACTGTTTTTTCACCTTATTTTCACATTTTCCAATTAATCTCTCGTTAGTTTTATTAAACATTAATAATTTGTTATATAGAAGGAGAGATTAATGAAGAACTCAAAAGCATTACCACTTTTTAAGCGAAAAGGCTTCAAAATTGGCGTTGCCGTAGCCGTCATCGTCTGTGTCGGTGCTGTGGCATTCTTTACGCTGTCACCGAAAAAGGCCATCGAAGTCAGCACCACTATCACCTCAGCGACAGCCGAAAGCGGCAGTATCAGCACCACAGTTACCGGCACTGGCAATCTTCAGGCAGCCAGTACTGTCAATGTAACGGTTCCCTCAGGCCTTGAAATCGACGAAGTCTTAGTTTCAGCAGGAGACAGCGTCACCACCGGTCAGTCCCTGGCCACTGTGAAGAAAGCTTCCGTGGCTTCGGCTCTTCAGGAAGTGAACACCAACATGACCACCGTTTCCAATAAATTAAATTCCGGCTCTCTTACCGATCTGGAAAAAGTGGAATATAACGACATTTATTCCCGTCTGACCACAAAGAAAGAGACCCTGACCACTCTCTATGATACCCTGACCATTACAGCTACTTCTGACGGTATCATCGGCAGTATCAATGTTTCTTCCGGAAACGAGACTTCCAGTACTGCAACTTCCTCTTCCAGTTCATCTGCAAGCGGCTATACCGCCACGACAGCTTCTGTTAAGTCAACCACTTCCGGCGGGATTATACCCCTGACAGCCTCTGTTTCCACCAAGGATTCTTCATCGAAAAATACCGCTTCCAAGGGAACTTCCACATTAACGCTTTTAAGCACCAATGAAGATACAGGCTCCTCCGATGCCTCTTCTGATGAAAGTTCTTCTGAAACACCGGCAAAAACCCAGACCATTACAGATTTCTCCGCTCTTACGATTCCTTCTCCCGTCACCGGTGAGGAAGGCATTACCGGCATTGATTCTGAAAATACCAGCGGCAGCGGTTATGTTGTCAGCAGCATTACCTGGAACTGCAATGGTGCCTTTGCAGCGGACACGGAATATACCGCAACCATCGAGCTTAAAGCTCTGACCGGCTATCAGTTCACAGCCGATGCCACACCTATTATCAGCGGTTCCGTTTACAACTGCCAGATTTCTGCCAATGGCAGCCGCATGACCATTACAGCTAAATTTGCCAAGACAGCATCTGATACCAATCAGGAAAATAACAGCCAGAGTCAGGCAAATGAAGTTCCCTCCACAAGCAGCAATGATACCTCTGCCTATGAGAATATGACCGGCGGTTCCGTGGATTTCGGCTCTTACAGCTACTCCGGCGACGATGCAACTGTTGCTTCCTCTGATACCTCTTCCAGCACCACTACAACCGATACCTACAATACAAACGGCGTTACAGCCTTTACAATTTACGGACAGGATAATTACAAGATTTCCTTAAGCGTAGACGAATTGGATATTCTCTCTATTAAAGAAGGCCAGACAGCTTCTATTACCATGGATGCTCTCTCAGATCAGACCTTCGAAGGAACTGTTTCCAAGGTTGGCACCATCGGCTCCACCAGTGGCAGCAGTACCAAATACACCATCGAAATCACCATTCCAAAAGATGATAATATGCGCATCGGCATGAGTGCTTCTGCTACTATTACCATCAGCGAATCCGAAAATGCTGTCCTCATTCCTCTTTCTGCCCTGCAGGAAAAAGGCGGCAAGACTTACGTTTATACGTCAACAGATGAATCCGGCAATCTTTCCGGTGAAGTTGAAGTGGAAACCGGTCTTTCCAATTCTTCCCAGGTTGAGATCACCAGCGGTTTAAGCGAAGGGGATACAGTTTATTATCAGGAAACCACCAGTTCTTCCTCCAGCGATGACATTATGATCTTTGGCGATGGAAGCGATATGAGCGGCGGCCCTGGCGGCAATGATGGCAACGGCGGCGACATGGGCGGTGGTCCCGGCGGCAACGGCGGCGGTCAGGCACCAAATAACTAAAGGAGTTTCGTCATGATCAGATTAGAAAATGTATGCAAGACCTATCAGGTCGGTGACTCCGTTGTCCATGCCTTGGATCATGCCAATCTCCATGTAAAAGAAGGAGAATTTGTCAGTATTATCGGTCCCTCCGGCAGCGGAAAATCCACCATGATGAATATCATCGGCTGTCTCGATACTGCCGATGAAGGTCATTATTATCTGGATGGCCAGGCCATTGAAGACTACTCCGAAAGTGAGCTGGCCCGGATCCGGAATAAAAAAATCGGCTTTATTTTCCAGAGTTTCAACCTGATTGGATCACTGACAGCAGAAGAAAATGTTGAACTGCCCCTGATCTATCAGAAAGTTAAAGCCAGCGAGCGAAAAGAACGGGTCAAAGAAGCTTTAGAGCGGGTTCACCTGGAAAAACGTGCCGGCCACAAGCCTAACGAACTTTCCGGCGGCCAGCAGCAGAGAGTTGCTATTGCCCGGGCCATTGCCTCACGGCCCTCCCTTTTTCTGGCAGACGAACCCACCGGCAACCTGGATTCCCAGACCGGTGAAGAGATTATGGAGCTTTTCCATGAGCTTCACGATCAGGGCAACACCATTATTCTCATTACCCATGACAATCACGTAGCCCAGCAGGCGCTGCGGAGCGTCCGTATTTTTGACGGCAAACTGGAGGAGGTGGATATTCAATGATCCTGCAATCTTTAAAAATGGCCTGGAACTCCATCGCTTCCAACAAAATGCGTTCCTTCCTGACCATGCTCGGCATCATCATCGGCGTCATGGCTCTGGTCGTTCTGGTTTCCATTACCGACGGAGCTACTTCATCCGTTACCAGCTCCATCAGTTCCCTGGGAAATAACCTCATTATGGTTTCCATCAGTGATGACAAAGGAAAGCCCATTAAATATACGGAGCTCAACGACTTCATCGAAAGTGACGAACTTTCCGAAGCAGCGCCCTATGCTTCAACGAATCTTACTGCAGCCGGAACAACCCAGACCGGTACCACGGAAAAAAGCGCCACCATCACAGGTACGACAGCCTCTTATGGCAATATCGAAAATCTTTCTCTTGCCACCGGCCGTTTCCTGAAATCACCGGATATCAACAACCACACAAATGTGGCGGTAATCAATGATTCATTGGCCCAGGCTCTCTTTAACCGCTCTGATGTGGTGGGAGAAACCATTACTCTCGGCAATACCAAATTCGAGATCATCGGTGTACTGGAAGCAGAGGATGACTCTTCCCTTGATATGGCTGCCAATTACGAGGCTTATATTCCTTATACATCCCTGATCCGACTGGTCAGCTCTGTCAGCTCTGACGTGACCACATTCTACGTCTCCGCTGCAGATGAAAATAATATGGATCTCGCCGAAGCGGTTCTGACCCAGAAACTAAATGCCCGCTTCAACAGTGACACGGATGCCTATACCATTATCAGCCAGTCTTCTATTGCTGATGCCATGGAAAGCGTTACAAATACTTTATCTCTCCTGCTTGGAGGTATCGCCGGTATATCCCTTCTGGTCGGCGGCATTGGCATCATGAATATCATGCTGGTATCTGTCACAGAAAGAACGCGGGAAATCGGCATTCGAAAAGCCATCGGTGCCGGCTACTGGTCCATTATGCTGCAGTTTCTCATTGAAGCTCTCATGGTGAGTATCATCGGCTGTCTTTTAGGTATCGGATTCTCCTTCATAGTTATTCAGATTATCAACAAGGTGGGGTCCGTCAGCTATGGATTATCCACCGGTGTGGTCTGGATTTCTGTGATCTTCTCCCTTATCATCGGTGTCCTCTTTGGTCTTTATCCTGCGAATAAAGCGGCCCGGAAAAAACCCATCGATGCCCTGCGGTATACGGGTTAAAATATCGTGTACTACAATACAAATTTACTTATGAGCAAGGCCATTTGGATCAGCTTCACCATTTGCACGTAACTACAAGAAATAGACTTTACAGAAATAAAGCCATCCCCATTCAGGATTTTCCCGAATGCCGGATGGCTTTTTTATATAATTCCAAAACAACTTATCTCAATCGATGAAATCTTTAGCATCTATAAGAACTATGGTATGGCTCACATTTCAATTATAGAATTTACAAATTGGCTCCTATAATCTACTCTTCCCACTTATCGCAGATATCTTCGATCTGACGAGCCAGCTTATTTAAATCTTTATTATCAACCTGCTCGCTGCGTCTGATGATAGCCATCAGGCGATTGCCGGCAGCCAGAAGCCGTGAAAAGGCAGCCTGGGCTTTACTCCGCAGAACCTTTTTATCGCTCTTTTGTGCAACGGGCATGGGTTTTGCCGCATATTCACAGATATTATCCGTCAGATTATAAATGGTTCCTGAGTAAGGAGCTACCGCATCATACCCTAATTTTTCATGAAGGAGATCTGCAAAAAGTTCTGTCACTTCCCCTTCCCCATGAACCACGAAGACCTTCTTCAGCGGTGTCTTAAAATGAGAGGCCCAGTCAAGGAGGCCTTCCCTATCAGCATGGCCGGAGACACCGGGGAGATTTAAGATTTCAGCTTTAACGGCAATCTTTTCGCCAAAAAGTGTAACTTCCTTATTTCCTTCAAGGAGCTGACGGCCTAAGGTCCCCTGAGCCTGATAGCCGACAAAGAGAATGGTGGATTCCTCTCTCCAAAGGTTATGTTTTAAGTGGTGCTTGATACGGCCAGCCTCGCACATACCTGAGGCTGACAGAATAACCTTAGGTCTTTCGTCTTCATTAATAGCCTTGGATTCATCTGATGTAATGGCCAGTTTAAGCCCCGGAAAACTGATGGGATTAATGCCTTTATTAACAAGTTCCAAAGCTTCCTCATCGAAGCATTCCATGTTGTTGCGATTGAAAATTTCCGTGGAACGCACAGCCAAAGGGCTGTCCACGTAGACATCAAAGCCTTGTGAAATCCTTTTTTCTGCCTTAATCTGACGAATGAAATAAAGCATTTCCTGGGTTCTGCCGACAGCAAATGAAGGAATAACAAGGTTGCCGCCCCGGTCAAACGTCCGCTGCATGATCTTCGTCAGTTCTTCTACATAATCAACCCGTCCGCCATGACTTCTGTCCCCATAAGTGGATTCAATCAAGAGGTAATCTGCCTCTTCCACAGGTTTTGGATCATTTAAAAGAGGCTGGTTAAGATTTCCGATATCTCCTGAAAAAACAATCTTTGTCTCTTTCCCATCTTCATTAACTTTTACGGTAATAGCTGCAGATCCCAGAAGATGTCCCACATCCGTAAAGCGGATGGTAATGCCTTCACAGAGTTCAATTTCCTTGTCATAATCGCATTCAACCAGCAGCTGGATCACATCTTCTGCATCTGATGAGGTATAGATAGGCACATAAGGTTCTTTTCCCTGTCTTTTGCCTTTACGATTTCGCCATTCAGCTTCAAATTCCTGGATATGGGCTGAATCAAGGAGCATAATGCCGCAAAGATCGCAGGTAGCCTTAGTGGCATAAATAGAGCCGTTAAATCCTTCTTTTGCCAAAAGAGGCAACAGGCCGGTATGATCAATATGGGCATGGGTTATAAGGACATAGTCAATTTCTGAAACCGGTATGGGGATTTTGACATTTTCATAGAGATCCCGCCCCTGCTCCATACCATAATCCACAAGGATGTTCTTCCCTGCTGCCTGAAGAAGATGACAACTTCCCGTTACTTCATGATCTGCACCAATAAAAGTTAACTTCATAGCGTTCCCTCCTGTCATTGAGTTTCTTTGCAACCACCTAATCTTAGTTTATCACTCAGTGCATTAGAAACAAAGAGTTTCGCTTGCGAAACTCTCGCAACCAGCGCTGTCGCTTGCGACATATTTCATCTTCGCGCGAGTGCGCATCCTCGCGGAGCTTTTTTTCGTATAGAGACGAAGTTTCCTAATATATATTCAAGCAGAATAACAAAAAAAGCCCCGGATTTTTGTACTGTCCCATAAAGTCAGACCTAAATCTAACCGTCAGAGACAATACATTTTTCCAAGGCTTTTTGCATTTTTATTCAATTTTCAAGACGTTCTTATCCAATGACATAGAAGCCGTCAGCCACAGCCAGGATCTTATCCCCTTCTTTCAGGGCATTGGATGTGGTGGTCCAGCCGCACATCTGATAGAAACGATTGTCATCTTCCGTGGTAATAACCCAGTAAGTTACAGACTGCTCCTCATAAGTTGCCGTAAAGCGGGTCTCATAAGCATCAAATCCGCTGGCGGAAAGGTTAATCTCGCTCTTTGTCTGCTCCGACACATCCGTCAGACTTTCATTTGAGGTAATGATCTTAACCAGTTCGTCATGATAAGTCTCCTGATCGGATATGGAATTACCGGACTTGCTTTCACTGGCGGCCATAAAGAAAACCGCTTCATCCAGAGCTCCGGCTACTACCGTATAGCCACTGTCCACTTCTTCACTAAGCTCATCCTTAAGATCACTCCAGCCATCCGGCAAATAGAATTCCATGGTGCCGTCTGTGGAATCCAGCTTCACCGTCAAATGCACCGTATCGTCATCCTCATCCACTGAAGATTCACTTTCTTCATCCGAAGATTCCACCGAGGACTCTTCCGATGTTTCTGTAGAAGAGACTTCTTCAGAAGAACTTTCTTTAGTATTACCGCAACCGGCCATGAGTGAAAGACTCATGGCCGCTGTCAGTATCATTAACGTAAATTTTTTAAATCTCATCATACCTTATCTGTAAATGATATCTTCTCTCTTGGGTCCATTGCTGACCATCTTGATGGGGAAGCCGATCTTCTCTTCGATGAACTCGATGTAATGACGGCAGGCTTCCGGAAGATCTTCATACTTCTTGATACCGCGGATATCGCACTTCCATCCCGGAAGTGTCTCAAATACCGGCTTAGCCTTCTTAAGCTGTGTGGTAACAGGGAATTCTGTGGTTACCTTGCCATCAATCTCATAGCCTGTGCATACCGGAATTTCATCCAGATAGCTTAAAGCATCTACAACGGTCATAACAACTTCTGTAGCGCCCTGCATACGGCAACCATATTTTGAAGCAACAGTATCATACCAGCCTACTCTTCTGGGACGACCTGTTGTAGCACCGAATTCACCCTTATCACCGCCGCGTCTTCTCAGCTCATCAGCTTCATCATCGAAGATTTCGGAAACGAATTCACCGGCACCAACGGCACTGGAATAGGCCTTGGTAACAACGACAACACGGTTAATAGCATAAGGCGGAATGCCGGCACCGATAGCACCATAAGCTGCCAGTGTGGAGCTTGATGTAACCATGGGATAGATACCGTGATCCGGATCCTTCATTGTACCAAGCTGTCCTTCCAGAAGGATCTGCTTGCCATCTTTCAATGCATTCCAGAGATAAGTAGAAACATCATCCACATAGGGAGCCAGCATTTCTTTATAAGAAGCCAGTTCTTCCATAATGTCATCTACCTTGATAGCCGGCTTGTGATAGAGATGCTCAAGGAGAACATTCTTCTTCTCACAGATGCCTTCTACCTTTTCACGAAGGGCATCCATATCTTCCAGTTCGCTGACCTGAATACCGATCTTGGCATATTTATCTGAATAGAAAGGAGCGATACCGGACTTGGTAGAACCAAAAGCCTTGCCGGAAAGTCTCTCTTCTTCATACTCATCAAATTTCACATGATAGGACATAACCATCTGAGCACGGTTTGAAACCTTGATCTTCGGCATGGGAACGCCGCTTTCCTTGATGGCACTGATTTCTTTGAAAAGCTTCGGTACATCCAGTGCCACACCATTTCCGATAACGGATGTGGTGTGATCATAGAAAACGCCTGACGGCAGTGTGTGCAGAGCGAATCTGCCATAATTATTGATAATAGTGTGACCGGCATTGGCTCCGCCCTGGAAACGGACGATGATATCGGCCTGCTCAGCCAGCATATCCGTTACTTTTCCTTTACCTTCATCACCCCAGTTAGCACCAACAACAGCTGTAACCATTTTACTTCCTCCTTTTTCTTATACGGTGATCTCTGCCTGCATGCCCAGCACATCGCTGTTCTTTGCAAGAAGAGGCCGGATAACGTTAGTGAGATAATTTGTGACCTGCTCCGGACAGCGTCCGATATACTTCTTGGGATCCATGGAAGCCTTCAGTTCTTCCTCTGTCAGACCGAATGCCGGATCAGCAGCAATCAGTTCCAGAAGGTTATTTTCAAGGCCTTCTTCCTTGACCCGACGGCCGGCCTGCATGGACAGCTGACGAATCTTTTCATGGAGTTCCTGACGATCTCCCCCTTTCTTTACGGCATCCATCATGATATTTTCGGTTGCCATAAAGGGAAGTTCCGCCATTATATGTTTCTCGATCACCTTCGGATAGACCACAAGGCCATCGGCCACATTCATTAAAAGATCCAGCACACCATCAATAGCCAGGAAACCTTCCGCAATGGAAAGACGTCTGTTGGCTGAATCATCAAGGGTTCTTTCGAACCACTGAACGGAAGAGGTGATCTCGCCGTTCATGACATTAGAAAGAACAAAACGGGAAAGCCCGGCGATTCTCTCGCTTCTCATGGGATTTCTCTTATAAGCCATAGCGGAAGAACCGATCTGTGTCTTTTCAAAGGGTTCCTCCAGCTCTTTTTCATGCTGAAGAAGACGAATATCCGTGGAGAACTTCGTTGCACTGGCGGCAATGCCTGCCAGAACATTAAGAACTCTTGTATCCATCTTACGGGAATAAGTCTGTCCTGATACCGGAACGCAAGACTCAAAGCCCATCTTCTTAGCGATCATCGGATCCAGCTTGTCGCACTTTTCATGGTCTCCTTCGAAAAGTTCAAGGAAGGAAGCCTGGGTACCGGTGGTACCTTTGGAGCCAAGAAGTTTTAAGGAATTGCGGACATAATCCAGATCCTCAAGATCGATGACGAATTCATTCATCCAGAGAGTAGCTCTCTTGCCTACCGTTGTCGGCTGAGCCGGCTGGTAATGGGTATAAGCAAGACAGGGCATGTCTTTATATTTATCTGCAAAATCTGCCAGTTTGGCAATGACATTGAGAAGCTTTTTGCGAACCAGATCCAGAGCATCCCTCATGATAATGATATCCGTATTATCCCCAACGTAGCAGGATGTAGCACCCAGATGGATGATACCCTTGGCTTTCGGGCACTGAAGACCATAAGCATAGACATGAGACATAACATCGTGACGCACAACCTTTTCACGGGCCTTAGCATCCTCATAGTTCACATCATTGATGTGGGCACGCAGTTCTTCGATCTGCTCATCGGTAATATCCAGCCCCAGTTCCTTTTCAGTTTCAGCTAAGGCTACCCACAATCTTCTCCAAGTAGTAAATTTTTTTTCGGAAGAAAAAAGATACTGCATTTCAGGTGATGCGTAACGGCCCGAAAGCGGGCTCTGGTATTTATTCTCGTTCACTTTTTTTCCTCATTTAATTTCTTGTTCAGTCAGATTTTCTGACAGGTTCAAAAATCCAGCACTCATTGTAATCCAATCACCTTATGGATGCAACCAAAGGAACTGCATATAATAAGAAACTTTTCTATAGATCCGCTGCCTTGTGATAGGAACGGGTAAGGCCATCAAGATAATGATCCATATGCCGTGGGGTCTCACTTTGTCCTCCATAAGACTCCCTCAGTTCCTCTTCTACTTCCTTTTTGGTCTTTTCATCAACTCCCAGCTCTTCAAGTTTGTCCTCGTATTTTTCCTTGGGTTTGCATAAAGCAAAAGCCAGAAGGTAAGCCTTCAGATAAGGCCGTGTATATGCCAGTTTCAAGGCTTTTTCAAAGCACTCCAGTGCCTCCCGGTACTGCAGAAGGCGAATGTAAGCCACGCCCATATTGTGATAAAGCACGGCAATAAAGGAATCCTTCACATGAAGACCCGGCAGTTCGAGAACCTTGCGGTAAACCACAATAGCTCCTGAAAGCTTATCGCACTTAACCAGAGCATCGGCCTTTTTCTTCAGGCGGATTTCACGGCTTTCCTCACCGAGCTTCACCAGAAGGGCTCGGAAATTCTGAAGCTCATTATAGGAGAGATACCCATCTTCCCGCAGAATCGGCACGGCGAAGTCCGCCATGCTGCAGCCCTCTGAAAGAAGTTTGTCCAGAGTCTGGGAAAGCTGCACCAGCTTAAGCTCTGTAGATAGCCACTCGGTCAGTGTCTTATTCATGATCGTCTCATCCAGAAGGGCCGTATCATTGACGATGTAATAGCACAGCTCCTCCAGAGAAAATATATTGATGCCGATATTTTCGATATAATACGGTTTTTCCGCCATATCCACACGGCACAGCCTGTACCCACTCATTTATAAGCTCCTTTAATACAGCGGCAGGGAATCCTGCCAGGTAAGACCACTGGATTCAAAAAATTCGCCGAATCCCAGATCTTTTACTTTGACAATGCATTCCTTAGGTCCCGGACAGGACACTGAAAGCTCAAGCCTTGTGGTCCGGTTGGGACGCTTTGGAAGTCCCGGCAATTCCATGCGGTACATTTTCCGCACACGACCATCCATGGAATTAATAGAAAAAGCCAGATAATCCCGACCATCCAGAATGATCCGGCAGTTTTTTTCCGCATCAAACCAGTTCATGCCGGCCGAAATCAGTGGATAATTAGAAGGATTTCCCCGCACGATCATTTCCATGCCGATATTAGTGCGGACAAGATCATCTCCTAAGTAAAGATAGCTCCGAAGGTGATGGGATTCCTTCTTATTAAGAGAGGCATAGCAGGCCCCCCGGACATATAGATTCTGTCCCGAAAAGACATGGCGGTTTCCCCGGCACAAAAGTGCCACGGATTTTTTCGCCCAGCTGGTATCAAAGCCATCTCCCGTCAGATAAATGGCGGAGAAAAGCTGTATGCCCATTTTTTCTTCTATATAGGAAACCAGGGTGACATCCCGCTCTTCCTTAT
>CAVDGK010000019.1:0-14613 GCA_963607995.1 Oscillospiraceae bacterium
AATATCTCTGCCTAAAGAGAAGTCACTTGGACAACATCTTAACTAAATGACATTGGCCTTCTGGCGGCACTTTTTTATCAATATTCAAAAGACTTAAGGAACTGCTGGGCCCGCTCTGTGGTGGGCTTTTCAAAGAAGGCTTTTGGATCGGTGCTTTCCTCTACGATTTCTCCATTTTCCAGGAAGAGAATCCGGTTGGCAATAGCCCGGGCAAAAGCCATCTCGTGAGTTACGATCAGCATTGTACTGCCGGATCGTGCAAGATCCAGAACAACATTCAGAACCTCATGCACCATCTCCGGATCCAGAGCTGCTGTGATTTCATCAAGGAGCAGAATCTCCGGATGCATAATGAGGGAACGGACGATGGCAATACGCTGCTTCTGACCTCCTGAGAGCTGTCTTGGGTAGTCATCCTTACGATCGGCCAGCCCAACCCTCTCAAGAAGCTCTAAGGCCTCTTTTTCGGCCTCCTCGCGCTTTCTCTTCTGTACTTTGATAGGAGCCAGAAGAATATTGTCCAAAATTGTCTTATGAGGGAAGAGGTCATAACTCTGGAAAACCATGCCGATCTGCTGTCTCATGGAAGAAATGTCCTTTGCATGAGGGTCCAGTTTTTTGCCATCAATAAGGATTTCGCCACTCTGGATATCCTCAAGGCCGTTGAGGCAGCGAAGAAAAGTACTTTTGCCGCAGCCGGAAGGACCGATAATGACGATAACTTCGCCCTTCTTAACCTCAAGACTGATGTCGTTGAGAATGGTTTTGGAACCAAATTCCTTATGAAGATTTTTTACAGTAAGTAAGGTTTCACTCATCATGCCCACCTCTTCTTTAAGTATTCAGCCAGACGGCTGATGGACCAGCAGATAATAAAGTACAACAGGAAAACCACACCGAAAATGCCAAAGGCGGCATTGGGGGATGTCTTGCGGTTAGCCTCGATGATCTGCTGTGCGACTTTGAGAACTTCCACAATGCCGATCATCATAACAAGGCTTGTGGTTTTGATCATACGGGTAATCAGGTTGATGGAAAGGGGAATAAGCCGTCGAATGGTCTGGGGAAGGATGACATAAAGGTAAGTCTGCTTATTCGTCATGCCCAAAGCCATGGCACTTTCATACTGAATCTTAGGAATGCTAATGATAGAACCCCGAACCAGGTCGCCCATTTCAGCTACGCCCCAGAAACTAAAGACGATAATGGCAGCCACTTCAGCGTCCAGATTGACACCAATGAGTCTCGTAATGCCAAAATAAGCAATAAAGAGGAGAACCATCTGAGGCATGATGCGGATGATTTCTAAATAAATCCGGAAAATGACTCTGAGGATCTTATTTTTGGAAGTCATGAGAACACCCACCACAAGGCCCAGAACAATGCTGATGGCCACAGCTATAAGACTGATCCGAATAGCAACCCAAAGGCCCCCTAAAAGCCGCAGGAAGTTATTTCCTTTAAGGAGGACGTCAAGCCCCAAACTCTGCATAACGAAGCCTCCTTTCCACGATAGAACCGATGATGGATACCGGAAGGATCATAAGCAGGTAGAAAACCACCAGGAGAGTTAAGCTCTCCAAGGTTTTGGCATACATGCCGATGAGATCCTTGGCTGTGAACATAAGATCCATGAGAGATACCGTTGAGAAAACGCTGGTTTCTTTCAAAAGGAAGATAATATTAGCCACAAGGCCGGGAACCGAAGAGGTTACAGCCTGAGGAAGAATGACGTAGCGAAAAGCCTGAAAACGGGTCATGCCAAGGCTGGCAGCGCTTTCGTGCTGAATGACCGGAATATTATCAAGGCCGCTGCGGAAAGTTTCAATCATATAGGCACCGCCTAAAAGAGCCAGTCCCCAGGTTCCGCAGGCTTCGGGAGAAATCTGGAAGCCAAGCTTTGGCAGGGCAAAATAAATAAAGAAAAGCTGCACCAGAAGGGGCGTGTTTCGAAACAGTTCAACATAAAAGTGAGTGATCTGTCTCAGAACGGGAATCTTAAAATGCAGGATGGCCGATCCGATGATTCCCAGCAATAAAGCAAGTACAACACCCTTCCAGCCAATTCGCATGGTCAGGAAGAGGGCATCTTTAAAGCGGGGAAGATAAGAAACTATAACGTCAAAATCCATGGTTATCTCCCTTAGGGGTAAATTTGTTTAATGGCATTATTGGAATGATATATGAAACAGACCATAAAAACATTCCGTTATAAACGCCTTATGAGGCTGACTCCTTTTGAGAGCCAGCCTCAGTCATTTTTGAAATATTCTGCTTATTCAGCTGTTTTGCCGCCTTCAACAACCAGGGTATCTTCATATTCGGCACCGTAGGTATCAAGAAGAGTAGCTTCATAATCGGCGTGGAAGAAATTTTCTTCTCCCAGGGTTACGATCTCATCATTCAGATAGTCCAGAAGAGTTGTATTGCCTTTTGTAACGGCAGCTGCGATGGTATCGGAATCGCCAAGAGACGGGATACCAACGGTATAGCCCTCATTTTCATTGGCAAAAGCGATGACTTCTGTATTGTCATTAGCCCAGGCAACACCGGAACCATTTTCAAAAGCGGTTTTGGCTTCGGCATAAGCATCATACTTCTGAAGTTTGATGTTGGGATAATTCTTTTCAAGGTAAGTTTCAGCTGTTGTTCCTGAAATAACGATAACCTGGTCATCTTCACCAAGATCATCAAGGCTTGTGACAACCGCATCATCCGGTGAAATCACACCAAGAGCAACATTCATGTAGGGATCGGCAAAATCAACTTCTTCCGCTCTTTCTTCAGTAACGGTAAAGTTAGCTAAGATAATATCAACTTTGCCGGTCTGCAGATATTCAATACGGTTGGCAGCTTCAGTTGATACATAATTGATCTCAACCCCAAGATCTTCCGCAATGCGGTTTCCGTAATAAATATCATATCCCTGATAATCGCCATTTTCGTCTACATAGCCAAATGGGCTCTTGTCAGAGAAAACACCGATGTTGATTGTACCACTTTCTTTGATTTCGTCCAAGGTTCTGTATACAACATCGGAGGATGAAGAATCAGAAGATGAACCGGAAGCTGTATCAGTTGAAGAGGAGCTTCCGCAGCCTGTAATGGAAGCAGCAGCCAGTGTTAAAGTCAGAAGTGCAGCACCTGTTTTTTTAAAAGTCTTTTTCATAATCGTTTTCCCCTTTTCATTTTGTGCCATAGACACACATTTTAATCTTTGTCAGTAAATATGACAAGTTTTTTCAGAAGTTCGTTGAATTTGAGCTTTTTCATGAGGGAGGTCTGCAGGGTGTTCCGGTCTTTTTTATATCAATCGCCGGATGTTGTGCACCTTTTTGCAGAAGATTTTTCGTAAAGGAAGAAGTTCCTTATACGAAAAAATCCCGGGTAGTTATACTCCCGGGCAATTGCATAAAATATATTTCTTATGCAGTGTGATCTTAAAGAATGGAACAGCCAATACACGAATGTGCCATTCTCTTGGGATATGCCCGGGAGATTAACATTCGACAGCAACACATTGAGTTGTAGGAAGCGTTTGCTTTATACATGGCCTTTTTCTCCTTTAAAGAATAACTGCTCAAATTCGATGCTGTCACTATACTCCTATAAACCCACTATGTCAATAGGAAAAAGTGAATTTACTAAAGCTTATCCTGGCACTCCTGATCGGAGAGATACGCATTCGCAACTTTTGTCGAGCAGTGGGCATTCCATGCAAAGTGAAAATAAAATGACAATAATAACAATAAATTTAAAAAATATTGACAAATTATTAATTCGTTCCGGATGATTCCGATTTGGTTTCCGTAAGATATAAAAGTAACCCACAGGTTTACCCACATTGTCCACACGAAAAAATCCAGCAAAAACGGGTTATTCACCCACTTATCCACGTTATCCACATGGATATAACCACAACTTTACGTAAACCAAACCGTCTGCGTGGATAACTGACATATTACAAAAATATTTCATATATTCAGAAAATTAACAGAAATCCAGCTTAATAACATTCAAAAGTTTTTTCAAAATGTTCCTGGAGTTATTGCTGGAGTTCTAATAACAACAAAACGGAAGCCAAAACTTCATGGCTTCCGTTAAGATCATTATTTTATTTTCCTTCCTGCCAGGATTTAAGGACTTTCAAACGGGTAAATTCTTCACGCTCTTTTTCTTCAAGAGCATTGGAAATATCCTTAATAAGCACCTCGTACTGGGGAAGAGTGATATTCTTCAGAGCATTAGCTCTTTTCTGCGTCTTCTGAATGTTGGCAGCCAGCTGGTAAGCTGAGATTTCAACCGTTGAAAGACGGATGATCAGCTCCTTAACTTTCTCGAAAGCATCGGTAGCCTCATCAAGAGACTGTTTGGTACGGTAGAAAGCATAGGCAGGCTTGTTTCTTCGACCTGTTTCATTCAGTTTAACCAGGGGGATCTCGGCACCCATGATGGAACGGGTATTAACGACGACACCTTCTTCCTCCGGAACAGCCTGAGAATAGGAACGGACATTGGCGATGCCCATTTCGATGTTGGCTTTCTGGAGATTCTTGTAGGCATCGCCGAAAGTGGAGTCGATTTCCTTCTGGATATTTTTGGCTTCCTCGATCAGCTGGGTCAGCTCCCGCATGAGGATGTTTCGTTTACGATCCATCAACTCATAGCCCTGGAGAGCCAGCGCGTAGCTGTTCTTGGCTTTCATTAAATTTCCCTTGGTAGGGACGGTGTTCATGTTCATTAAGATAACCTCCGATACAAGAGCCATGAAAATGGCTCGTGATCCGTTGTAAGGACCACATTTACGCAGAAACTGTTCGGTACCATTAAATTGACCGCAATCCTCTGCGCTAACTCGGAAAAGCGGTATTAGGCATTTTCAGCCGGATGATAGAACTCATCAAGAAGCTTCGTATCGACACGGTCGAGCTCTGACTTGGGAAGAAGTCCCAAAAGCTTCCAGCCGATATCCAGTGTTTCCAGGACGCTTCTGTTTTCGTCATGCCCCTGGGATACGAACTCTGCTTCGAAGCTCTTACCAAAGTTCAGGTATTTCTTATCGATGTCTGAAAGCTCATCTTCACCGATAACGGAAGCAAGAGAGCGGGCATCTGAAACCTTTGCGTAAGAAGCAAAGAGCTGGTTGGCGACAGCCTGATGGTCCTTTCTTGTATAGCCTTCACCGATACCACCCTTCATCAGTCGTGACAGGGAGGGCAGAACGGAGATAGGCGGGTAAACGCCGTTGGCATCAAGCGAACGATCCAGAACAATCTGACCTTCCGTAATGTAGCCTGTAAGGTCGGGGATGGGGTGGGTAATATCATCGTTAGGCATTGTCAGGATGGGAATCTGTGTAACAGAACCTGCCTGGCCCCGGACGATGCCGGCTCTTTCATAAAGAGAAGCCAGATCGGAATACAGATAGCCCGGATAACCTTTTCTTGAAGGAATTTCACCCTTACTGGAGGAAACCTCACGAAGAGCCTCGCAGTAAGATGTCATATCCGTCATGATAACCAGGATATGCATGCCCTTTTCAAAAGCAAGATACTCAGCAGCTGTCAGGGCAGCCTTCGGTGTAATCAGACGTTCAACAACCGGGTCATTTGCCAGGTTCAGGAACATGGTAACGTGATCGGCAACACCGCTGAGATCAAATGTTCTGCGGAAATAATCAGCAACATCGTGGGGAACACCCATGGCGGCAAAGATAATACCAAATTTCTCATCGGAATTGGTACCCAGGTTAGCCTGGCAGGCAATCTGAGCTGCCAGTTCATTATGGGGAAGACCGTTTCCGGAGAAGATGGGAAGCTTCTGGCCACGAATCAGGGTTGTCAGACCATCGATGGCGGAAATACCCGTATTAATGTAGTTACGGGGATATTCACGCTCACAGGGGTTCAAAGGAAGACCGTTAACATCTACGGCTTCACCATTTTTTACAGTACCCAGACCATCGATGGGACGGCCGATACCATCAAAAGTACGACCTAGAATATCTTCTGACAGGTTCAGCATCATCGGATGACCGGTGAGGCGGGTGTGGGTATTGTCAAGAGCCATGCCATCCGTGCCTTCAAAGACCTGGATGACAGCCTTGTCTTCATCAATTTCAATTATACGGCCGAGACGTTGTTCAGTTTCGTTGACATTGAAACTGACGATTTCATCATAGGCCGCACCGCGGACGCCCTCTAAGATGACAAGAGGACCGCGGACTTCACTTAATCCAAGGTATTCAACAGACATAGTCCGTTAACCTCCTTAACCATTTTTCTTGAGGATCGTGTCATAGAAGGCATCGATCTTCTTGCGATAATCATCAAATACTTCGAGCTTGTCATTAGGTACATTGTACTTGATGGCAATGATATCCTCGAAGATGGTTTCTGATTTGAGAATAGATACCGGATGGCCCATGGAAACAAGTTCACGGCATTTCTTGTAGAGATAGAGAATAGTTTCCATCATCTTGAACTGTTTCTTAAGGGGAACATTACGGTCAATCTCACTGAAGGAGTTCTGCTGCAGGAAGCCCAGTCGGATGACACGGGCAATTTCCAGAGTCAGCTTCTGCTCTTCAGGAAGAACATCGGAACCGATCAGCTTAACCGTTTCCATCAGCTTGTCCTCAGATGTCAGGATAGCCATCAGCTGCTGACGATAGGAGGGGAAGGCCGGATCTACGTTTTCACGATACCAGTTGGTCAGATCGGAAACATATTCACTGTAGCTGGTCATCCAGTTAATAGCCGGATAATGACGGGCATAAGCCAGGGATTTATCCAGAGCGCAGAAGCAGCGGACGAATCTCTTGGTATTCATGGTAACAGGTTCGGAGAAGTCGCCGCCCTGAGGAGATACAGCACCAATGATAGTAACAGATGAACGATCACCGCCGAGGGTTGTAACAAGACCGGCTCTTTCGTAGAAGGCAGAAATACGGGAAGCCAGGTAAGCCGGGAAGCCTTCCTCGGCAGGCATTTCTTCCATACGGCCTGAAAGTTCACGAAGAGCTTCAGCCCAACGGGATGTGGAGTCAGCCATGATAGCGACGTTATATCCCATATCACGATAATATTCAGCCAGTGTAACGCCTGTGTAGATAGAAGCCTCACGGGCTGCAACCGGCATGTTTGAAGTGTTGGCAATAAGAGCGGTACGGGCCATCAGTTTATTACCGGTCTGGGGATCTTCCAGTTCGGAGAAGTCTTCCAGAACTTCGGTCATTTCGTTTCCACGTTCACCACAGCCGATGTAGATGATAACGTTAGCATCAGAATACTTGGCGATGGCATGCTGTGTCATGGTCTTACCGGTACCGAAACCTCCCGGGATAGCGGTTGTACCGCCTCGTGCGATGGGGAAGAAGGTATCAAGAACTCGCTGACCTGTAGTCATAAGTTCTGTAGCCGGCTCACGTCTTGTAACAGGACGGGGCACACGGATAGGCCATTTCTGAGCCAGTGTTAAGTTATACTCGGAACCATCCGGAAGTTCAAGGACGGCGATGGTTTCGGTAACGGTATAAGCACCGTTGGGTTTAACAGATTTAACGGTTGCCTTGGCAATAGAAGGCGGAACCATGGAACGGTGTTCGATGGAAGCTGTTTCCGGGCAGGTGGCAAAAATGGTGCCGGCACTTACCTCATCACCGATTTTGATCTTAACCGTAACATCCCATTTTTTCTCTGTATCCAGGGAGTTAACGGCGATACCGCGGGTGATATATTTGCCGGATCTTTCAGCGATGACCTTAAGAGGTCTTTCAATACCATCGAAAATATTGTCGAGGATGCCGGGACCCAGCGTAATAGCCAGAGGAGCGCCGGTGCTCTCGATCTCTTCGCCCGGCTTCATACCGGAGGTTTCTTCATAAACCTGGATGGAAGCCTGGTCTTTGTTTAAGGAAATGACCTCGCCAACCAGGTGCTGAGCACCGACGTAGACCATTTCATTCATTTGAAAATGGGTAGCCCCTTTGACATAAACGATGGGGCCGTTGATGCCGTAAATTTTTTCTTTATAACTCATGGGTAACCTCTCACTCCGTCAGGCAATTATAAAAGCGTCTTTTTCTTCGCGAAGACGGGTTTCGAAGGAATTGTCGATTAAAAGGTTTCGTTTGGGGCAGAGTACTTTGAAGCCTCCGCCAAATTCGTGACTGTCTGCGTGAACTGCAACACCGCAAGTGGAAGCAACCTTTGAGGTATAAGCTTTGTCAGAGGCGGAGAGAAGGAATTCAGCATCTCTGTCCACGGAAGATTTCATTTCGTTGATCTTCTTGCACAGATAATTTGCATATTCCGGTGATTCTCTGAATGCTTTGACCTGTTCTTCTACTTCGGCGAAGACAGTTTCGGTAATTTCATCTGTTTTTTCAGCCAGAGCACGACGAATTTCAATCTGCTCTGAAGAAAAAGTTCGGTTCAGCTTACGCTGATAGTCCACCATGTCATCCTTTAAAATGGATTCGCGGTGTGCAATCTTATCTTTTTTGTATTTTTCGAACTCATCTGCAAGCTTTTTCTTCTGGTCGGCAATGGCTTCATCTGAAGATTTTCGGGCTTTTTCAGTCAGCAGTTCGTAAAAATAACTCAGTTTTTCATCTGTTTTCATAACTTCAATCCTATCGCCGAGTTGACGTAATCGGTAATAAAGTTCTCACTCCGTCCGGTTCCGTGACGATCGGGAATCGCCAGAACCAGGGGGAGTTTGTTAGAGAGCCGTGATTTACCGACGATGCCGGCATATTCATTGCTCAGTTTCTCTGTAATAAGGAGAATACCGATATCCTTCCGTGCAAAAGCACCTTCAAAGGCCTTACGGAAGGCTTCTTCGGAATGCACCTCCACGCCGTCCACGCCGGCGAGACGCATTCCTGTTAAAGTATCGATATTATCGCTGATCAGATACATTTTCATAGCTTTGACTGTACCTTTCAGAAAATTTCCTATTTGATCAAAAAACATTAGGGTCAAAATAACTTTTGACCCTTTATCATTAAATGTTACCGATAATCATGAAGGAAATGATCAGACCGTAGAGGCAGACACCTTCTGCCAGACCTACGAAGATAAGTGATTTACCAAGGATGCTGGAGTCTTCAGAGATAGCACCCAGAGCGGCAGATGCAGCAGATGCAACGGCGATACCACCACCAATGCAGGCAAGACCTGTTGAAAGAGCGGCACCAACATAAGCAAGACCATTAGAAGAAGCGGCTTCTTCAGCTGCAGAAGCTGTTGCCGGGCTGGCGAACATCATGACAGCGCCGATGAGCATGAGACCGAAGAAAGCAAAGACATTAACAGCCAGGGTTTTCTTAAAGCTTTTCTTTGTTTTGTTCTGCTTAAGAAGAAAATAACCAAACGGCATGATAATGCTCAGGACAAGAGCGATAACAAGTAAGATTCTAGCTGCTGTAAACATATTGATTTTCCTCCTTTATAATCGGATATGTTTGTTTACTTAAATTAATGCCCGAGAGGGCTTTATTAACATTGATTTAAAACGAAAACTTTGTTTACTGTTTCTTCTTTTTAAAGAAGGAAACAAATGCATGTCCGTCGCCTGTGTAGAAACGTGAGAACATTTCGTAATACTCAAGACGGAGAACCTGGATACCAACGATAAGGCCTTCAAGACCCATAACGAAGAGATTACCAAGGATGACAACGATCATATTGGTATTGCCGCTTTCGGCACCGGCCAGCATCAAAACAACCTGCATCATAGCTGCGTGGCTGACGGCGAAAGCACCGACTCTGACGAATGACAATGTGTTGGAGAAGTAGCTCAGCATGACTTCGAAAAGTTCGAAGAAGTTCTGCATGATGAACATGCCCACACCGCCTTCGA
This sequence comes from Oscillospiraceae bacterium, assembly GCA_963607995.1. Lineage (GTDB taxonomy): Bacteria > Bacillota > Clostridia > Lachnospirales > Lachnospiraceae > Chordicoccus. The sequence goes on from CAVDGK010000019.1 coordinate 9,868, forward strand.
TGGCCGGTCCTTTTTTCTTCTCCATGAAATGTGCCAGGGGTTCTTGCAGGAACATAAGAAGGACAGCGATGACGATCAAAGCAATAAAGATCGAAGCACCTGCGATGGTATGTCCTGAGAAGAAAAGCACGATCATGGCAACAACGATGCCATAGAATACAAGTCCTGTCAGGGAGTTGGTTCCCAAAAGGGTATCAACTTTATCGTGTCGTCTGATAGCCAGAACGATATGGAAGACCATAGTCAGAAGGATAAGTCCCATACCCAGCATAACAGCGTAAACGAAAACAGAATTCAGACGACCGATAACGGGAAGGGTTGTCATGGCTTCCATAGGTCTGAGCCACAGTGCCGGGATAATATCTTCGAATCCAAAGATGGAACCGAACATCAATCCAAAGAAGGTTGAAAATGCACCGGCCAGGGCGATGATGCCAGCCAGATTGATGTGCTTGATCTTGTAAAGAAGAAGACCACCAATGAGAAGACACAGACCCTGCCCAAAATCACCATACATGGCACCGAACAGGAATGAATACGTGACAGCCACGAAAATGGTGGGGTCGAATTCATTATAATTCGGAAGTCCGTACATGCCGATATACATTTCGTAGGGCTTGAAGATTTTGGGATTCTTCAGCTTTGTAGGCGGTCGGAGATTTTCATTACCGGCATCCTTGGAAATAACTGAAAGTATGGACTTTTCATTACTCAGGGAATGAATAAGATCATGAGCATCATTCTTGGTCATCCATCCGCAGAGAACGAAGTATTCGTTATCATCCAGCTTTGTAAGTCCTGCTTTCTTCCGGATATCAAAGCTATCAGAAAGCTCCTCCAGAAGATCAACAGATCCAAGAAGCTCAGCTGCCTTATCTTCCGGCCGGATTCGGCTTTCGCCTGCAGCACTGGGAGAATCAATCCCTTTAAGTTCCTGATTCAGTTCTTCAAGAAGCTTAGCCGGCGAACCTTCGTGATCGGCCTTAAGGGAAATGGATTCAAAACGCAGGGAAATAAGAAGCGCTTCCATACGTTCGCTTTCCGTTTCAGGGAAAGCTACAGCACCCCAGACATATTCACGATCCTGACTTGTCTTGTCGAAGATCATGAGCTCATCGGGTTTGATGTGCTTATCCCACCGTTCGTAGCTCTCAATGGGAAGGCGTCCAAAGTGAACCTTGATGTGTTTGAACTCAAGAATAGATTTCAGATCAAATTCAAGAGTTGTGAAGTGAGAGAGATTTTCTTTCTCGCAAAGAAGTTCCTGCATTTTGGCATTGTCTTCTTTTAGGGAAGTTCCTTTTGAAGGAGTCGATGAGGAAGCATCGAGTTCATCCAAAAGCGTTTTGACATCCTCCAGGGTAACGCTGGCGTGCTTTGTGCCATCCGCTACATTCTTCGGCAATGAAGAAGTGTAGACTTTCGCCCGCCCAAGCAGTTCCTTGTAGGGATTGACCTGGGTGATGGGTGACAGATCGTGACCGTTTGGCATGGCTGTCAGCGGGTTTTCCAAGTGGATGTCATAATGCGACAGATACTGATCGGCGATACGGTCAATATCGTTGATCGGACCTGTCAGACTGACAAACATCATTTTTTCAATCATAACTTGTGCCTTTGTCCTACATTTTGTTGATTATAGTCATAGCTTCATTTACAGGAAGCTGGTAGTGAACACATTCCAAAGCTGTTAAAAGTTTTGAAATTTCGTGTTCTTTTGTATATAAATAGCGGTAAGGCGTCGCAATGGAGTAGGGCGTCTGACGGGCTAATATATCCAGAATATTTCTCACCATACCGGTATAGTCGATGGTGGATGCATCCTCACTAAGATCTAGCTTATTGGACCGGCCGTAATAAGTATCTTTCAGAATATTTCTGAAGGATTCCTCATCCGGCGCATTGACCATGGCCTCGACCTCTTCTTCGGTAAGATGATAATAAATCGGAACCAGTGTGGCGTAGATTTCCGCGCGGTTCATTTTGTAATAACGGTGAATTCGATTGATCCACATAATGTTCAGCAGATCAAATCGGGATCCGAAAGCTTCTTTTATAATAACTTCGCTGCGTTTGTCCTTCATGAGACCCTTATTCCGCCAGATTGACGCGAAATAAAACTGGTCGAGGGCAGTTTCGTACTCAAAGAGGGAAGCGTCCGGGTTTTTGGCTACTGCAGAAAGTACCTTATTGTAAGGTGTATCCTTCAGAATACTCAGAACACCATCAATGGAAGAAGCATGGAATAAAGCATCAACATCCAGATCAGTATAATGATCAAAAAAGTCTTTGTTGATCAGCTGCGAAGCTTCCGGCTCCCCGCCGTTAAAGATCGTGTTCATACGTCTCTTAATCATAATGGTTTCAAACCGGCGCCCGTACTGCTTTAAAAATTTCCTCTGGTCCTGATTTGAAAAATGATAGATCGAAGCATAATCGTTATAAGAAGCACGGGAAAGGTAATGAAAGAGGTTAACACGGTGATGCTCGCTGCTGGGGAGATCCCGAAGAGCCTCTTCATAACCTTTTGTGGTCTTCAGATAATCAAGAGCTGCTTCGGCATTTGAATAAGAGAGAAGGGTACGGTACTGATCCTGCGTAATAAATTTGTTTGTCATGGCACGGACTTTCGTCGTCAGTGCACTGTAGCTTGCAAGATTTCCCATATGCGCCTCAGGCTTCTATAATGCGTTTTGTAATAGCTGCAACCCATTCTTTTCCATGAGCTTCATATTCGGATTGAATATGGGAAACGGAACTCTGAACGGATTCCCGCAGGTTATCCAGTTCATTCTTTCGATCCTGATCCATTTTCTCATGCTGGGCTTTGATTAACTTTTCGGTCTCATCATGATCGATGCGATCAAAAGCTTCGTTTTCTTTGCTGGCTGCCTGGATCATTTCGGCCCTTTTCTGGTCAGCCTCTTTTAAGATTTCTTCTGTGCTGCGGTCTGTGTGCAGCAGGTTGTCAAAAATTCCATCCATAGTTTTTTCCTGACATAAAAAAAACATTAATATGTTACGCCATCGGACATAGGCACAACGATATTTAATGTCGCGTTAAAGGTTTGCTCTTATATTATTGTTAATAGACAATAGGAAGCCAAATTACATGTCAACCACTGCCAATTAGGAATAATATCAGATTTTGCATGCCTGTGTAAGTGGTTTTTTGAAATTTTTTGAGTTTACGTCCTTATTACAGAAAATTATAAGTGAATTCTATCGTGGAAATACAAGCCTGTTTATAATTTATATGCCATATAGGAGGTTTAGCCTCGACAAGAATCCTCAAATTGTTTCTGAAAAAAGACACTTTCAAATTTCATAGGCATTATAACCCAAAGGGAAAATTGGTTAAAGCCTATTTTTGACTAAAAAAAAGAGGATGGAGAGCGGTTTTTTTATTCCTTTTTCATTTAATTTCTTAATAATGCTATAGTTTAGGCCTATACATGGATGAAACTATGACGAGAGAGAACGTTTGGAATTACGATAGTGCTTTTTATAAAAACTCAGGAATTTTTATAAAGGTGTAAGAAAACCCACTAACTTTGGAATGTGTGTACTCTTGAAAGAGTTGCTGGGTAGTGCATAGGTACCAGGTGCCTCGCAGGCACGTAGTGCCGCTTTTATATTGTATAGGAAATTACGATGTAATTCCTATGCAGTATAAAGCCTTTCGGGCAGGATGCACACTTGCACGAAGATACAATGTGTCGCAAGCGACCGCGCTGGCTGCGAGAGTCTCGCAAGCGAAATTCTTTGTTCTAAGCAAGTAGCGAAGTGGATTGCGAATATGCTTGCTGCGGATGCCTACAGAAAACGAGACGGTGGGAACTGAATGATACATATTCTTGAAAAAGACTTTATGGAATCTTGCAAAGCACAAACGTATCGTTTTTAGAAATATTTGTTCTTGACGAAAAGCAAATAATAACTCAATTAAGAGAGAACAAAGACGGCTGCTCTGGAAACGGTTATATTTGAACTTATAAAAGTGACGTTTGGCGACTTGCAACTAATCTGCTATAATGCAGTTTATGAGACTAAGATTTGTACCGGAAGCACAGGGAATCGTTGATAACAGCATTTATGTGATTCATGACGATTTGCCGCTTAAAAAACCTGTTTCTTCCTTATATAAAAGAAATAATCCGATTCATGTAGAAATCGGCACCGGAAAAGGCGGCTTTCTGGTAGAAATGGCAAAGCAGCATCCTGATATTAACTACCTGGGTGTGGAGGTTTATGAAAGCGTCCTTTTCAGGGCAATCGAAAAAATGGAAGCCTTCACGGATGAAGAAAGGCCGGATAATATCCTCTTCCTTAGCAAGGATGCAATGAATCTTCCGGATGTATTTACGGAAGAAAAGACAGATACCATCTATCTTAATTTTTCGGATCCCTGGCCCAAGAAAAGACATGCCAAAAGGCGTCTGACTTCACGACGCTTTTTATCCGTTTACGAAAAATTCCTGAAACCGGGCGGTCATCTGATTTTTAAGACGGATAATCGTGGCCTTTTTGACTTTTCAGTAGAGGAACTGACAGAAGTACCTAACTGGAGAATTGAACAGCTTACCTATGACTTGCATAAAGATCCGACTATGAATGCAGGCAACGTCATGACGGAATACGAAAGAAAATTTTCAGCACTAGGTAGCAAGATTAATAAACTTATTGCTGTTTATGAGCCAGAGGAGCAAGAATAATCTGCAATTAAAAGATACATAACCGGGACTT